>JBDHUS010000006.1:0-28601 GCA_039809325.1 Minisyncoccia bacterium
ATATAGATACTCTGCCGAATTATATAGAAAAAGACAGAAGAATACATTCTACTTTTGTACAAACAGGTAGTTCTACAGGAAGATTCTCTTCAGAGTCACCAAATCTTCAAAATCTACCAGTTAAAAGTGAAGACGGACTTTCTGTACGAAAAGCATTTTTAGCTGACGTAGGATTTAAATTTATTTCGATTGATTATTCACAAATTGACTTACGAAGTGTAGCTATTTTATCAAAAGATCCAAATCTTTTAGATATTTTTAAAAGCGGTATAGATGTACACACAGGTGTAGCAGCTAGAGTTTTTAAAGTAAAAGAAAGTGAAGTAAGTAGTGAAATGCGTAGGCATGCTAAAACAATAAATTTTGGCATTCTTTATGGTATGGGGGTGTCCTCCTTAAAAGAATCTATGAAAGTAGATAGAAAAGAAGCGCAAGAATTTTATGATGAATATAGAAAAACTTTTAAAACAATGATTGAATATTTAGAAAAAGTGAAGATAGAAGCTATTAAAAATGGCTATACAGAGACACTTCTTAAAAGAAGAAGACAGGTTCCACTTTTAAAATCTAAACTTCCATTTTTAAAAGCTCAAGGTGAGAGAATAGCAATCAATGCTCCAGTCCAAGGTACTACAGCTGACATTTTAAAATTAGCAATGATAGATATAGATAAATATA
Organism: Minisyncoccia bacterium; assembly: GCA_039809325.1. Lineage (GTDB taxonomy): Bacteria > Patescibacteriota > Minisyncoccia > Phycocordibacterales > UBA5272 > UBA5272. The sequence goes on from JBDHUS010000006.1 coordinate 679, forward strand.
TCAAAAAGAATAAATTAGAGAAAGATATAAAAATTCTTTTACAAATTCATGATGAATTAGTTTTAGAAATTAAAGATGGATTAGTAGAAAAAGAAAGTGGAAACTTAAAAAAAATTTTTGAAGATGTTTTAATGGAAAGATTAAAAGATGAAGAGTGGAGTAATATGTTTTTACAAGATACCGCAATAGATATAGTGCCATTAAAAGCAGAATTTAAAATAGGTGAAAGTTTATATGATTTAAAAGTTTAAAATTATGTTTTATATTATTTTCGGCACAGATTTTAAAAAAAGAGAGTTAGCGAAGAAAAAAATTAAAGATATTTTATTAAAAAATAAAATAGATTTTAAAACTTTGTTAGAAGTCCCTAAAATAAATAAAGAAAATTATACATTACTTCAAAATTATTTTGAAAGTAATTCTCTTTTTGGCGAAAAAATTTTTGTTAATATAGAAAATTTATTAACTCAAGAAGAAAGTAGAAATTTTATTTACAAAAATATTGAAATAATGATAGAGAGTGACAATATATTTCTACTTGATGAGCCTTTTGGAGAGTCTGCTTCATTTTTAAAATTAGAGAGAGATTTAAAAAAGAAAAATTTAGAAGAGAATCTTTTTGATAGTAGAGAGAAAATAATTAAGAAAGATATAGAACCATTTTATCTTTGTGAATTAATTGAAAGAAGAGATAAAAAGTTAGCTTGGCAAGAATGGAAGAAAATATATGAAGAGTGGAAGGAGGAAGAAGCTATGGCTCTTCATGGAGCTATTTGGTGGAAATGGAAAAGTATTTGGACAGCATTTCTTGATGGAGATAAAAGAAATTATTTTAAATATAGATTAGTAAGTAAAAATATAAAATATTCAAAAGAAGAATTAGAGAAATTTGGAAAAGAAATATCTTTTATGGCTATGAGAGCAAATAGTGGAGAACAGAATCTTATGAGAAGTATAGAAAGATTTATATTAAAAATATAAATTTTAAACCTTGACAAAAATATAGCATTTGATATAATTAAGGTATAAGTCAGTTTTTAATAGTAATAATAAATAATTTTATGAAAAAAGCTTTATTTACAATATTTGTTTTAGCTGCTGTATTTATAGGAGTTTTTTCCTATAAAAAAGCTGATGCTGGATACTGGTATACAGCTCCAGCTCCATACACTAGCCCATATTCAAGTAGTTTATTGGGTAATTTATTTGGAGGAGCCATTTTAGGTGGAAATAGTTATTCTAATTATTATAATAATGGTTATTATCAAACATATCCATATAATTATCAAAACTATAACTATCAAAATTATAATTATCAGAATTATAATTATCAAAACTATTCTTATCAAACATATCCATATAATTATCAAAACAGCTATAATCCTTATCAGTATCAAACATATCCTTATTCATCATACGGGTATAATAATTATAACTATTCACCATATACCAATGGTTACAATAATTATTGGTTTGGAGGTATAGATTTTACCTATACTTGGTAAAAATAGATTATTAAAGATAAAACATCCTATAATCATAGGGTGTTTTATTTTTATAGACTTTTTCTAAAAAATTTGATATTATAGTTAGTATATTTTACTACTAGTAAAATATGCCCTTGTAGCTCAGTCGGTAGAGCAGCTGCCTTTTAAGCAGAAGGTCGCAGGTTCGATTCCTGCCGGGGGCACCAAGTCGTGCTAACACGAGAACGCTAAATATGTTGAAACATAACAACAACAAAACAAACAAAAAAGTTAGAGGTTATGTATATATTTTAACTAATCCTAGTTTCCGTGAAGATTGGGTTAAGATAGGAAAATCATCCAGAGAAGTAGATGTCAGATCAAAAGAATTAGATAATACAGTGGTTCCTTTACCTTTTGAAATATATGCTACATTAAAAACTTCTAAATTTAATGAAGTTGAGAAAAAGCTACATAAAATATTTACAGATTTAGCCGATGCAAGAATTCGTAAAGGTAGAGAATTTTTTAATATTACTCCTACTAAAGCATTAGAATATTTAGAACTTGAAGCTGATATTTTAGATGATGCAGAAATTAATAAACCGGACGAGGAAATAGAACAAAGCGATAGAAAAAAACCTATCTATAAAGGTAAATATAAAATATTAACAAATGAAATATTTTATTTTGCTAAGGATACAGTTGATGCTAGGTTAAAAATAATAGACGGTAATAAATATATAGTTCTTGCTGGCTCAAAAATAGATCCAAATTTTTATAGTAATATAGAATCAATTAAAAAATTACGTTCAGTTCATTCAGACAAACTTGATGATAATGTAACAATCGCAGACATAACATTTAATTCACCTTCATCAGCAGGAGAGTTTGTAGGAGGAGGTTCAGCCAATGGTAAATATTATTGGAGAACAAAAGATGATAAAAAATTAGGTGATTTTATTGAATATATAAAATAGATATAGACTTTTATCATTTTTAGTTTTATAATTAAAGAATAATAATTAATAACTATGTCAGAAGTACAAAAGCACGGTTTCATTTTTGAGGAATGGATTAAAAATATATTAGGAGTTTCTCATCTAGCTACAAATTATACACAGAAATGGGATGTGGCAGGTAAAGATCCTGTTAGTGTAAAATTTATGGGTGAAAAGAACGCTTTAGAGTTTAGTAGTACTGTTAGAATTTGGGAAATACAACAAAATTTTACTTTAGTGGTTGGACGTTGGAGACAGGTCGATAACAAGAAAAAAGTTGTAAGTATAGATGAAATAAAAATCAATAAAAATATCCTAGATAAAATGCGAGGAGGTATTACTCTGAAAGAAATTAAAGAATTTGATAAAAAGATAAAAGCTTTTCCAGCAGGAAAAATAGGACAAGCTCAAGGAATCGCATTTGCTAAAAAGTGGAAACAAGAAAGAAAAGATAGAATGGGTTTATTAACAATAACTCACAAAATAGACAGTAAAGACCAAAGACGTATACAGTGTAATCTTAATTACTCAAATTATATTAAATTGTTTGGAAATCCTAGTATGTCTAATATTTATAAGGGACACATTTTTGATTTTGATATAGACCACGCATCAAGAAAATTTAATGAAAAATAAACATTAAATTTCTATTTTCATTTCTAGTATGTCTGATTTCTTAATAGATTTACTTCCTACTCTGCAAGTTATATTTCTAAAATAATCATGTTTATGATTTATAAGGTTAGTAATCTTTTCTTTAATTTCTTTATTATTCTTATATTTATCCTTAAAATCAAAAACAAAAAACATATCATTTAAAATATCTTTTTTTGTATTCACTAAACCACTTTTTCCAACACTAGAATTTCCTACTCTTACGACTGCTAATTTATAATCTGAAATATCTTTATCTTTTATACTAGATAATTCTAAAATATTTTTAGCTGATATATTGTTTTCTTTAAAAGATTTATTAATTAAAACTCTCTCATTACTTAAATATTCACTTAATGATATTCCTTTTTCATTTTTTAATTTTCCACTTTTTTTATTATAAATAACTTGAGGTATAAGTTCCTCATCTAAAAATGAAGACAAGTCTAAGCTTTCTATATGTTTGTCTGTTGAGTTTTGATATATAACAATAACTTTACCCTCAATATCTTTATTATTAGTAAAAATAGCAAAACAACAAGGAATATTTCTATCAAACCAAACACTATCATCTTGATATATAATTACTGAAGAAAAATTTTCTATTATATTCTTTTTTGTTTCTAAGTTTTTCTTTTTAATAAAAAAAGAAATAGGTAAGACAAAACCAATAGAAGACTGATCATTCTTAAGATGTTTTATAGATTTGTTTATAAACACGTTTTCTATTTTATGTTTATCTATTTTTATATCTTGTTTACTAAGATATTCATTTGGTGGAATTTCTGATTTTTTATATTTTGAAGCATAATAATAACTATCCTTTAGATTGTATTTTGTAAAAGGTGGATTACCTACTATAAGATCAAACTTACTTGTTAATTGAACATCAAAAAAATCTTGAGGATTATCTGTTAGTTCAGGATCTATCTCATAATTAGTTATATTTTTATATCCAGTTTCTTTTAATACTTTTACAAAGTTACCCGTTCCAGAAGACGGCTCCAATATTGAAATTCCCTTACTGTTATCAACATACTCAAAAAGTATATCTAAAACTTTTTTAACAGTTTCTTCTTTTGTAAAAAATTGCCCTAGTATTTCTTTTTTGTTTTTCATAATATTAAAATTTCTTCACCCTCTCATTTGCTATTTTGTAATATTTTTTATCTATTTCAAAACCAACATATCTTCTATTTAACTGTTTACATGCTACAGCTAAACTTCCGCTACCAATAAAAGGATCTAAAACTATATCTTTTTCTTTTGAAAACATTAATAATATTTCTTTTATAAATGTCTTGGGTTTTGGTGTTGGGTGATCTATAAAACCCTCATCAGGCTCTATCATTCTTCCTGGTGTGTCAACAAATATATCTTTACCTTTTTTTACTATTTTAGCATTTCCTTTTTGAAAAACTATACAATTCATATATTTAGTAAAACCTATCTTTGAAGAAACTCTACCATTTGGACAATATAAGACAAAATTCCAATAATAATTAAAAGGATTATTTTCAAACACATCTGGAAAAAACTTTGTACTAAAAAAGGTAATAAAAAAACCATCGTCTTTTAAAACTCTATAACACTCCGGAAGAACTTTATAAAAAGTTTCTAAATTTTCATCGTTTTTTATTCCAGTTTTATTGAGACCATATGGGGGATCTGTAAAAATAAGATCTACTTTTCCATCTGGAATTTTTTTAATACCTTTTAAACAATCAATATTTTGTATTGTGTTTATTAATGATTTTTTATTAGGGTTGATCATATTTTTATTTTATCATTTAATGTATATATTATTAATATGTACAAAATTGTTTATTTATTGTGAAATCTATATATTGATCTTTTCTTTAAAACATCCTAAAATATCTCTTTTCTCTTCTATTGTTCCATTGTCTAATATAAACTTTACATATTCTCTAATATCTATATCTTTTATAAATAAGTCACTATTCTTAGTTTTTAAGAGCTTAGCTTGGAATAGTTTAAATCTTTTAATCTCTGTAGTTATCTTTTCTTTGATTTGGATTTTATTAATATCAACTGTATCAACAATCTCATGTAACTTTTTTATTAAATTATCTTCTCTAATAGAACTAAAATTACAATTTCTATCTCTAACTTTGGTACATTTATAATAAATATATTTATGGACATTTCCATTCTTTTGAGTCTTTATTCTCTCTTCAGCCGTTAATCCAGATCCACAAACTGAACAGGTGAGTAATCTTGTAAAAGCAAATTCTTTATTTGCATACATATAGTTTGAAAATAATGTCTTTTCTTTAATTTTTTCTTGAACTATTTCAAATAATTCTTTAGTAATAAGTGGTTCATGTTTTCCTTTATACCAATTACCTGAATCTTTTGGATATTCAAAAATCCCATAATAGAAAGTATTATGGAGCATTAGATAGTAATTTCCTAAACTAAAGTTTTTATTAGATATAGGTTTAAAATGTTTTTCATCTATTAACCAGTTATATACTTTTCTTGCAGAAAGATTTTGATAAGCAATTTTCTCAAATACTTCTTTAACTATATTTCCTCTTTGTTCATCAATCACAGCTAAACATTTTTCTTCTCTATTTGGAGAAACCAAATATCCGGTAGGGGGTCTACCGGGAAATAGTCCCATTTCAACTCTCGCTTTCATACCTCTTTTTACATTTATACTTTTGTTATCATTTTCTAGTTTTGCTTGAGAGCAAAGTATCATTAGGAGAAATTTTTGTGATGGATCATTAGTAAACTTTTGAGAATAAGTTTGGATATTAATTAATTTCTTTTGATCCATTAGATCTACAAGAGATCCTAAATCTCCAGCATTACGAGATAATCTATCAGGTGCCCATGTCAGTATTCCAGTATATTTATTATCCTCAATTCCTTTTAGAATTTGTTTAAAAATGGGTCTAGTATCTGAAGCTTTAGCAGAGTGAGATTCTTTTAGTATTTCTACTATTTTCAATTTTTCTCTTTCTGCTATTTGTAACATTTCTTTTACTTGTGAATCTATCGAGAGAGCTTGCATTTCATCAGATTCAGTACTTTTTCTAGCATATAGTACATACCTTATTTCTTCTTCTTTAAAAGAAATATTACTCTCTATTTTACCAACACTCAAAGTATAGTCATTCATATATTTATCTTATTAATTAACTCCTAATCAGAGTCCACTTTGGACATATATATTAATGACAGAAAAGAGTTAGTTTGCTAAGTCTATGCAGAACTATTGATTTATTTCATTGTGAGAATAGAATAAATCTCTCTGACATTTTCAGATAATACGTTATAATATAACTAGAATAATAGATTAAAAAGTACTATTATTTATTACAAATAACCTAAACTTATTGCAAAATAAGCATGGTTTACAAATCCGTCCAAAGTAAAGAACTCCTAGTCAGAGTCTACTTTGGACGGTCATATCTGGAAACGGATGTGGGTATATCTTACGAGATATATCGGAACTGGCTAGGAGCTTTTTGCTTTCTAGTTAATTATTAAAAACCGTCCAAAAATATGAATAAAGATAATGTTTGTAAATATTGTAAAAGTAATATTAATAAAGAAGCAGTAATATGTCCTCATTGTAAAAAAGATTTAAGAAGTTGGTGGAGAAGACATCCAATTCTAACAATCATTTTTATTCTTTTTATCACCCCAATTTTAATTTCTGCTATAGGTGATAAAACCTTTAAAACTGATACTAGTCAGAACACTGTAGATAAAATTAAAAAAGAAAGGGAAAATTTTATAACTTCAGGAGCTAAAGGATCTGATATTTGTAAGAAATACGAAGACTGGTCTGTAGATGATTGTAAAAATTTAGCAGAAAGAAATGTCTGGATAGGTATGAGTTTAGATATGTTGAAGTATCTTAGAGGAAATCCAGATTCTTCAAATCCTTCAAACTATGGTAGAGGTATCCGCTGGCAATGGTGTTGGCATGACCGTACACCAAGATGTTTCTATGGTGGAGATGATGGAATAATTACAAGTTATAACTAGAAAAATATATTAGATTTGAAGATAAAAAATATATAGAAAACTCTTGTGAACGGCTACAAAATACTGCTGAAAAATTTGTAAAAATACTTCCTAAGTATTTGAATGATCTTGATTTTTAGAATCTTCTTCACTATCTTGATTTCTATTACTCCAATAATATTTCTTTCCTGATTCTTTAGCAAACTTTTCTAACTCTTCCTTTGATTCATCACTTAAAGGCCTATCTTTATCCATCTCTAACTTAAGATACGCTCTTACTCTTCGGTCTATTTCTTCCTTAGTAAGTCTCGGATCATTAGTGTTTTGGGCACCTCTAATATCTATAAATGACTGAGAGTAGGTCAGGTCTTTTTTCTCAAGTAAATATTTACTATCTTTAATGTTTCCTTTCTGAACACTTTGTTTAATATTGTCTTCTGCCATCTCTAATGCTTTTTCTAAAGGAATATCTTTATTAGCTTGTTTAATTAAGTAAAGATTATCTAAAATATTATTGTAATTTTTATTTCTCATATATTTTGGATGATTATGGTCAAGCCAGTATTTTATAGCTCTCCAATCATCATTTTGGATTTTCTTTAAGACTTTACTCTCGCAAACATCATTAATATGACTTATACCGTAATTCATAGCTTCTTCTACTTCTGCTTGAAAATTTGGCAAAATATCAAGCCAGCGATAATAAGTTTGCCTAGATATACCAATATTATTACAAGCCAATTCTATAATAGGTGTCTTTTTAAGTTCTTCTATTAATTTATGTTTACGATGTCTTTTCATTTTATTTATTCATAAATTGCTTTCTTACCAGTCAGCTTTTCCCATCTTTTTACAATAAGATCACAATAGACCGGCTCAAGTTCACAACCATAAACAATTCGACCTAATTGTTCAGCACATAACAAAGTAGAACCAGAGCCAAGAAAGGAATCCAGAATAATATCACCAGATTTGCTACATCTACGAATAGCTTTTTCTGCTAATTTAATTGGTTTACTTGTGCTATGTTCCATTTCTTTTCCAGTCATTCTTTTAGCAAGCCAAATATCTACTGCATCAAACATTTCATTACCAGTATTAAATTCACTATTCATTATTTCGTTATACTTAGTCTCATTAGAATTAAGATCTGGTTTACCTTTGACTCCATAAACTACAGGTTCATAACATTTATTAAAAGCTACAAGTGGTGTAGGATTTTGTGAGTTTTTAATCCACAGACAAACTCTTTTATTTTCCACACCATTCTTTCTATATATCTCTTGAATAGTCCCTATATATACTTGATCACAATAGTAAAAGATATGTACATTTTCTTTAGATACTCCTAGAGCTGAAACTAAAGAGTTTTGAATAAAATTAAAGTATTCTTCATAGCTTCTATTATCTTCTACATGACCACCATAATTTTTAGTTCCTCCAATACCTTTATCGTATTGTATATTTAAGTTATACACTGGATCAGAATAAATCATATCTGCTCTTTTATCACCAAAAAGTCTTTTTAAAGTTTCTTCTTTAGTGCTATCACCACAGATTATTTTGTGTTCTCCCAGATGAATAATATCTCCTAGTTTTGTTCTCGGATTTTTATTTTCTTTAATTTCTTTTTCAATATTAATATTATCTTCTTTTACTTCTTTGTCTTGAAAAAAGATCTCATCAATTTCAAGATTGGTAAATCCTACATCAAGCAATAGATTTTCATCAAAATTAAGTTTAAGTAATTCAAAATCAAATTCTCCACCTAATTTATTAGATCCAATTAAATATTCTTTAGCTTCATCTTCTGTCAGCTTTCTATTTGGAAATCTTACTTCTATAACTTCTTCACCTCTACCCAAAAGTTTTAAAGCTTGTAATCTTTGATGTCCCGCTAAAATAGTACCGTCAAAATCGATAGCTGGAATTTCTACCAAGTTGAATTTTTGTAATGATTTCTTTAAATCTTCCATTTGCTTTGAAGATATTTTTCTTGGATTAATTTTTTGAGGAATTAAATCATTAACTTTTTTATTAATTGTTGTCCAAACGAGTGAACTGTTGTTTACATTATCCATATATTTTTATTTAAATTAAATTTAATAATTTTTTAAATAAACAAATAAAAAGCCCAACCTTCAAAAGAAGACTGAATACATAACAAAAGTTATATACTTAGGCTTTTTATGAAAGTTGGGTGGGTTATTTAGTGAAAAATAAGCGACTCAAGCTTTATTTTGATTATTTAGTTGTATATCCTAAAGAATTACTCTATTTGGAGCTTTCTGAATCACCTCTAGTATATCTAATTCTTCAGGATATATTGTTCCTAATTCTTTAAAATTTTTAAGATCTAATAACTCTTGGATTTGACTACTCATTTCTTCTGAAAGAAATACATCATTTCCTACTTTTATAGATCCACTGTTTATTGCTTCCACAATATGAGGTTCAGCTTCAAAACGAGCCATGACTTCACCTTGTGAATTAAATAAAACATCTTTAGATTTTAAGAATAATTTTTTATTAACAGGAGAATTCCATTTTTCTAAACTACAATTTCTACCTTCTCTTTTTGAGAAGTTTATATTGTCTATTTCGTTGTTTTTATTAATGGTTACCTCCATATTTTGGAATATAACAAGTATGAAAAATAATGCAAGTTTCTTAACAAAAGGAGTGGAAAAGGTTAAAATATAAACATGATACAAGAAGTCAATTGGAATAATTTCAAAGCAAAGTTCAACAACCAAGAGCAGTCTGCTTTTGAGTGGCTTTGCTATCTTTTGTTCTGTAAAGAGCATGGCAAAGACTTGGGAATATTTCGTTTCAAGAACCATGCAGGAATCGAAACAAATCCAGTTGAAAAGGATGGAAAGGTTGTAGGGTGGCAAGCGAAGTTTTATGACACCCGTCTCTCAGAACATAAAAAGGATTTCATCAATTCAATTGATACAACCAAAACGAGGCATCCTGATGTAAACAAAATCATTTTTTATACTAATCAAGAATTCGGTCAGGACAAGAAAAAGATCGACTCTCAATACAAAACCGAAATAGAAAATCACGCCAAAGGAAAAGGAATAGAGATTGAGTGGAGAACGGGTAGTTATTTTGAATCGCCTTTTGTTTGCGAGCAGAATTTCAGCATAGCCCAGCATTTCTTTAGCCTGAAAAAAGGCGTTATCGATTCGATTGCCGAATTAACGCTCTATACGGATTCTGTATTGAAGTCCATTCGTACGGAAATAGTGTATGACGGCAAGTCAATAAAATTAGATAGATCTCAAATACTGAAAGACATATCTGAAGCTACCGATAGCTTGTCTCCAATAATTTTGAGCGGTGGTGCGGGTGTGGGCAAAACGGCAGTAATCAAGGATTTTTACGAAACGATAAAGGACTCCTCACCGCTATTCGTGTTCAAGGCGACACAATTTAGGAATATTTCCCATATTAACGAGTTATTCAAGAATTATGGCGAGATTACTGCGACTGATTTCATTAACGAACATAAAGATATCAAGGCCAAATTCATGGTTATTGATTCATCAGAGCGACTTGCCGAAATCGAAGATCAAGATATTTTCAGGATGTTCCTTACGTCCTTAATTGAAAATGGTTGGACTGTCATTTTTACAGTACGATACAGTTATCTTGATGATCTCCGCTTCCAGTTAAAAGAGGTATACGGCATTGGTTTTGTTTCCCTTAACATAGCAGATCTCACTCGAGAAGAAATCGAAAAAATTGCTGCTGATAATAATTTCAACTTGCCAAAGAACGAGAGACTGGCCGCATTATTGGGAACCCCTCTTTACCTTAATGAGTATTTGCAAAATTATGCCAACATTGGAGAGAATGCAAGCTACGGAGACTTTCGTGAGATCATATGGAAAAAGCAAATTCAAGATTCTGCTAAACAAGCCGGAAATATTCACAGACGAAGAGAAGATTGCTTTCTGAAAATCGCTCGCAAAAGAGCGGATGATGGCGGTTTTTTCGTGAAGACAGAAGATTGCGATCAAGAGGCTCTTCAGAAACTAGAGGCGGATGAAATTATAAAATTTGATTCTAATGCTGGAGGCTATTTCATTACTCATGATGTTTATGAAGAGTGGGCATTAGATAAGATTATCGAACATGTTTTCGTTAGTGCGAAGGACTATGGGAATTTCTATAAGCAGATAGGAAGTTCGCTTCCTATTCGAAGAGCATTCAGAAACTGGTTATCCGATAAGCTTTTCGTAAATGATGATAACGCGAAACAACTAATTGACTTCACCATCAAAGATGGATCAGTGGATAGTCATTGGAAAGATGAGGTTTTGGTTTCAGTGCTCTTGTCCGACTACTTATCTGTCTTTTTTGAACGGTTTGAAACGGAATTGCTTGAGGAACCAGAAAAAGTTGTCACACAGGAAAGCTCATCAAAAATCATAAGGAGCATTACCGTAAGTCTCAAATACGAAGACAGATTGCTTCATAAAATCCTTTTTCTTCTAAGGGTTGCATGCAAGATGATAGACGAGGATTTTTTAACTCTGCTTGGAGTCACGAAAGTGGGTGCGGTTTCCTTAAAGACCGTTTTTACAAAACCGAAAGGAAACGGATGGAATTCTGTTATTGCTTTCATTAATGAGCATAAGGAGAAGCTCCAATTCAGGTACATGAATGCCGTTCTTCCGGTACTCGATGACTGGAATAGGAGTTATAAGAGTGGAGAAACCACAAAACAAGCAAGCCAAATAGCTTTGTATTACTATCAAAAACTGACGGAACAAGAGGGTTTTTATTTCAGTTCGCGTGACGATACAAAAGACAAACTCATAAGGACGATCTTGAATGGTTCTGGGGAAATCAAGACCGAGTTGATTGCGATAGTTGATGAAATAATTGCTTCCGGCGATACTTCACACCGCTCAAGATATTACGAGCTGGTGAAGGTAATGCTTTCATCGGTCAGTGATAGTTCAGAAATCGCGAAACAGCTTCCGGAACAAGTGATAAAGCTGGCAAACCTTTTTTGGTTTTATAAACCCAAGGAAAGAAACGGTTATCCGTTCTCAGATTACAGGAATGACATTGAGCAGTACTTTGATTTGACAGAGGATCATTTGGAATATTATCCGGCAAGCGCTTTTCAGACACCCATTTTCCCGCTGTTGCAGAATGATCCTCAAAAGACAGTCGATTTTATACTCGCGTTTACCAATAAGTCAGTTGAATATTTTGCAAAGTCAGAGTTCGCTCAATACGAGTCAGCGGAGATTGATGTTGTCATAGATGATTCTGGGAAGACAGTGAAGCAGTACATCTGTCACAGGATTTGGAATTTGTATCGTGGTACTCAAGTAGCACCGCCCCTGCTCAAATCAGTTCATATGGCTTTGGAGCGGTGGTTGCTTTGGGTTGTTAGATCAGGAACTAAAGAAGTTGCGGAAAGCTGGTGTTTGTACCTGCTGAGGAATTCACGATCGGCATCGATTACGGCAATCGTCATCAGTGCTGTTTTAGCTGAACCATCAAAGCTATTCAATGTTGCCCAAATCTTATTCCATACTAAAGATTTATTCCTTTTTGACACGGCACGCATGCAGTTGGACATGACCGCCAAAAGCACTTACGGGATAAGCCATGATCCTACAGGGCTGTTCCGAAATGAACGCATTGCCACTTGCAACGACAAACATCGTTCAGGGTCACTCGAGCACCTGGCTTTTCATTACCAAGTGTTTGCTAGTGAAGAAGGAGAAACGATTGCTAAACAGAGGCAAGAAACACTCTGGAAGATTTTTGACGATTACTACAAAAAATTACCGAAAAAATCAAAAGAGACAGAAAGCGATAAGACGTGGAAATTGTATCTTGCTCGCATGGATAGAAGAAAAATGAAAATAATGACAGAAAAGAAAGATGATCAGGTTCTTATAAGTTTTAATCCTGAAATAGATCCTGAATTGAAAAAATACAGCGAGGACGCTTTAGCAAAGAACTCTGAATCAATGAAATATCTGCCGTTACAGTTATGGGCTAAAAACAGGTTTGAGAAGAACGGGGATTACAAAAAATATTCGCAGTACGAAGACGACTACAAGTATGCTATATCCGAAACAAAAGAGATCAATAAAGGACTAGAGCTCAACAAAAGTGATGAAAAGAGCTTCACGCTGTTCTATCGTTCCGTTCCTGCGTATGTCGGAGCGGTATTACTTAGAGATTTTTCCGATAGGTTAGATTCGGAAGAAAAGAAATTTTGCAAAGAAATAGTCCTTAAGAGTGCTTCCGCTCCTATTGGAGACAGTTATCATTATCAGATTGGTGATGGTGTAGGCGTAGCTATTAGCGCTTTACCTTTTCTGTTGAAGGACTTTCCTGAAGATTCCCATGAAATAAAGAAAATTCTTCTCTTCACACTGTTCGACTCTTATCCTATCGGCATGAGTCAAAAACTCTCTGACTACCCATCAGGAGCCATTTTACATACCTTATGGAAAGAAAATCCGTCAGATGCGCAGTCACTCCTCTGGGGATACTTGCAATTGAAACCGCTGTATGACGAATTATGGGAAACTTTTAGAAAAGAGAATCATGATAAAGGGACTTATAATTTTTCGAAACAAGAATTTCTTGATAAATTTTCCGAAAAATACAAAACCGAAATTAGTAAGGTTCTGGAAAACAAGAATGAATATGGTGACATAAAAAGTACTGATCAAATCGACACCGATACGCTAGTGACCGCCTTTGAACTTTTGCCTATTGAAATTCCTGAAGAAAGTCACAAGGCTTTCGTGAAGCAAATTCTTCCAGTGCTCTCGAAAAAGCTATTCAAGGATCGGCACGGAAGAGATGATGATCGCTTTGATTATGGCGCTAAACATAGATTTCTTGATAAGCTCGCATGTATTATTTTATCTTTAAAGACTGATGAAATTGAATCTTATCTTAAGCCGATCCTTGACGACTTCAAAGATTCCAAAGATGCGGCTGAGCTTTTTGAATCCTTTATCAGCATAGAAGACCGTTTGGCTCATTACGATCAGTTTTGGGTTACTTGGAAACTTTTCTATCCAAAGATCGTCACTCTTGTTCAAAGTAAAGGATCTAGGTTTTACTCGAAAGAAGTAATTCGGACGTATCTCCTTGCTTGGAACTCTTGGCGAGAAGGTGCCAGTGAGTGGCACACATTGAAGGATAGGGAAAAATCCTTCTTCAAGAAGGCATCCGAAGATATGGGCAATAATTCATCAACTCTTTATTCCATTGCGAAATTCCTTAGCGATATAGGAACCAGTTTCAGGGATGAGGGTATACTTTGGATCAGCGATATGTTGAAAAACAATCCTGATTTGTCGAATCAAGAATTGGAAGTGAACACAGTTTACTATCTTGAGAATCTTGTAAGGAGCTACATCCTAAAGAATAGGCATAAAATAAAAACGACTCTTAATCTTAAGACCAAGATTTTAGTAATTTTGGATTTCCTCCTTTCCAAAGGATCTGTTACGGCTTATATGCTCCGTGAGGATATACTTTAGCACTGTCACTTTTGTCACATTTTGACCAAAAACACTATGCACGAGAAGGGTCTATATGCTATAATAGCAAATATATAAACGGATCCTACCCCACAAGGAAATCATAACTTCCTATCACGAATGGGGGCACCAAGTCGTGCTAACACGAGAAGGGTCTCAATTTATGATTTCTTATCAACATGGTAATATTTTTAATTTTGTTGTATAATAAAAATATTATGAGAATTTGGAACAAAACAAAATCTATAAAAAAGTTAGCAATTTTAGTTCTAACAATTTTCCTCGCTACCTATGTAGGTGTATTTTTTATGAGTATGAATATGGATTCTAATATGCATGAAAATTGTCCTTTCATGGTTGGGACTTCAATTTGTAACATGACAATAATTGACCATTCTTCATTAGCTACAACAATTTTCACAGCTTTACCACAAATAAATTCATTTCTATTTTTATCCTTAATTGTTTTAGGATTTTTATCTCTTGTATTTTTCATTCCTAAATTATTCGCTCCACCACCATTAAAATTTAAACCATTTAATATTTCAATTTATTCTACTCTACATAACTATCTTCAAGAAGCATTTTCAAACGGTATCTTAAATCCCAAGACTTTTTAATTAAATATATTTTATAAAGAGTAATTATTTACTCTGTTTTTGTGCTTACGTTTTTTATTAAAATTTAATTAAAATTAACATTAAAATATATTTATGAACAAAATATCACTTACATTAGCAGTTGCACTCATGATAGTTGCGGGTGTGTTAGGAATTAGTATTGGTTATTATATAACCCCAGAATATCAAACAAATATGTTTGATAAAACAACAATGGATCTGGGAAAGGCAGATCGCTGGGTAGATTTAAGATACATAAATGCTATGATATCTCATCATCGTGGAGCAATGCTTTTAGCAGAACAGGTTGGAGCAAAAACACAGCGTCAAGAAATAAAAGATTTGTCAGCAAAAATTCTTGCAGATGAACCTAAAGCAATAGCCGAACTTTATAGCTGGAAGAAAAATTGGTATGGAGATACTCGTACAGTAAAAGATCCAATAGTACCTAATCTTGGAAGTTACGATGAAAAATATGATCTTAGATTCCTTAATGCTCTTATTGCTCACCACCAAGCAGGGCTAATCATGACAAAAGATATTAAAACCAAATCAAGCAGAACAGAGATACTGAATAACGCAGATGCTGTTGAAACATTCTTAACAACAACATTAAAGATATTTCAAGATTGGAGAACCGCTTGGTATAACATTTAATCTATTAAACTATTATGACCAGTCAAATATTAAAGATTAAGGGTATGCATTGTGCGAGTTGTGCTGCCATAATCACAAAAAAAGTATCAAAACTCGAAGGTATTAGAAATATTGAAGTCAATTTTGCTACAGAAAAAGCAAAGATTGATTTTGATTCTCAGAAAATATCCATAGACAAAATGAATCAAGAAGTAGACAAACTAGGATATTCATTTATAAATGACGAAAATCAAATGCAAATGAGCAAGGAGGAACATATGATGATGAGTGTTGATGATCATAGTGAACACCTTGGTTTTAATCAATCAAAAGATGAAAAACTAAAAGAGTTGGCAGAGATGAAATCTAGAACTCAATTTGTTTTACCTATTGCACTTATGATATTTATTCTCATGATGTGGGATATAGGGGCAAAGATGCTTGCATTTATTCCGAATCTTCCTATTCCGATGACACTATTTAATACTATTGGCATGGTGTTATCCACAGTGGTTTTGTTTTGGACTGGACAACCCTTCTTACAAGGAGTCATTAGATTTATTCGTTATCGCGTGGCAAACATGGATACACTTATAGGCATCGGAACATTATCTGCTTATATATACAGTGTAATTATTACTTTGTTTCCTTCAATTAGAATATTGTTTAAATTACCAGAATATACATATTTTGATGTAACGATTGTTGTCATCGGTTTCGTCATTCTTGGTAAATATCTTGAGGCTAGGTCTAGACTTCGTACAGGCGAAGCAATTGAAAAATTACTAGGACTTCAAGCTAAGACGGCATTGTTATGGAAAGATAATAAGGAGGTTGAAGTACCTGTAAGTGAAGTTCAACTAGGTGATATTGTGATTGTTAAACCTGGAGCAAAAATTCCTGTGGATGGGAAAATTATTGAAGGACAATCATCAATTGATGAATCAATGATTACTGGAGAACCAATACCTGTTGATAAAAAGATTGGTGATCTAGTTGTTGGTGCCACAATAAATAAACATGGTAACTTCAGATTTACTGCAACCAAAGTTGGCTCCGATACAATGCTTTCACAAATAATAAAGATGGTTGAGGAGGCTCAAGGATCAAAAGCTCCAATACAAGCAATGGCAGATAAAATTTCTTCAGTCTTTGTCCCTGTTGTTTTGGGTATTGCAGTTCTTACATTAATTTTATGGCTTTCGATAGGAACCTCATTCCTAGGATTCTCAGGAGCATTATCTTATGGAATATTATCATTCGTAGGAATACTTGTGATCGCATGCCCTTGTGCTTTAGGTCTTGCAACACCTACAGCCATTATTGTCGGGGTTGGTAAAGGAGCAGAATATGGAATTCTAATTAAAAATGCAGAAGCTTTAGAGAAATTAAGTAAAGTTGATACGGTTGTCTTAGATAAAACTGGAACGATTACCAAAGGAAAACCAGAAGTTACAAATGTAATAATATTAGATTCAAAATGGACAGAGAATCAAATTCTACAAATTGCTGCAAGCATAGAAAAACTTTCAGAACATCCACTTGCTGAATCTATTGTGTTTAAGGCTGATGAATTAAAATTACCACTCGGTAAAGTAGATAATTTTATTGCTCTTGAGGGCGTAGGTGTTAAAGGAACAATTGATGGTAAGTTGGTTGCAGTTCGTAAACCTGATGATAATGACAAAAAAGAGAGCAAGTTAAAAGAATTGCAGGAACAAGGCAAAACTGTTGTGGTCGTTGAATTTGAAAATAAAACAATCGGGCTTGTTGCAATGAGTGATACCTTAAAAGATGAAGCAGTTGAAGCAATTTCTAAACTTCATAAGAGAGGTATTAAAGTGGTTATGCTTACCGGAGACAATCATTTAGCAGCAGAATATATTGCTAAACAAGCAGGTATCGACAATGTTATTGCTGAAGTATTACCTCAAGAAAAAGCGGGTAAAATTAAAGACCTTCAAGATCAAGGCAAAAAAATAGCAATGGCTGGTGATGGTATAAACGATGCTCCAGCATTAGTACAAGCAGATGTTGGTATTGCAATGGCGACAGGAACAGATATTGCAATTGAATCAGCTAGTATTACTCTTCTTCATGGTGATATAAATAAACTTTCTCAATCTTTTGAACTTTCAAGAGCAACGATAAGGACAGTAAAACAGAATCTTTTCTGGGCATTCATTTACAATATTATTGGTATTCCAATAGCGGCTGGTTTATTGTATCCATTCTGGGGGATTGTACTTAATCCAATTTTTGCAGGGCTTGCAATGGCAGGAAGTAGTATTTCCGTTGTTACAAATTCACTTAGATTAAAAACTAAAAAATTATAATTATGAAAACATATACATATCATGTCTCAGGCATGCATTGTCCATCATGTCCTATACTTATCGAAAGTGAAATCGGAGATATAAAAGAAGTAGAAAAAGTGAAAACCTCTCTTAAAGAACACACTGTAGAAATAGAAGGAAATTTTGGCAACAAAAATAAAGAAGAAATAGCCTTGGATTTTAATAAAGTTTTAAAATCTCACGGCTATACCTTATCTTTAGAAAAACAAAAACCTAAAATAAAATGGTCTGATTTTATTATTGCTATTCCAATAGCTTTAGTATTTATTGGTTTATTTATTCTTTTGCAAAAATTGGGTATTGTAAATCTAGTGACTGGATCAAAAGTTACTTATGGTACAGCTTTTGTGATAGGACTCATTGCTTCAGTTTCAAGCTGTATGGCAGTTGTTGGAGGTTTAGTATTATCAATGTCAGCTTCATTTGCAAAAGAAGGTGATAAAGTTCGCCCACAGATATTGTTTCATGTCGGAAGACTTGTCTCGTTCTTTGTGCTTGGTGGGGTTATTGGGATTCTTGGTTCAACATTTCAACTCGGAGGTACAGGAACATTTATTTTAAGTTTCTTGGTGGCAATAATTTTATTAATCTTAGGAATAAATCTTCTCGATATTTTTCCTTGGGCTAAAAAATTACAACCAGCTCTTCCTGCATTTCTTGGTAAGCATGTTAATGGTCTCAAAACAATTAATCATACACTTACTCCGTTACTTGTCGGTATCGCAACGTTCTTTTTGCCTTGCGGATTTACACAGTCAATGCAGATTTATGCTCTGTCTACAGGAAGCTTCTATACAGCATCGATTATAATGTTTAGTTTTGCACTTGGCACATTACCAGTTTTAGCACTTCTTTCATTTAGTTCTTCTGGCATACACAAAAAAGCTCAGTCAGGAATATTCTTTAAGACAGCTGGTCTTATAGTAATCTTTTTTGGAATCTTTAATCTTATAAACAGTTTGGTAATTGCTGGAATTATTTCTCCATTATTTAACTTCTAATAAAATAAAATTATGAGTAAAAAACACAAAAAACATAAACATAAAATAGTAGAAGCAGAAAAAACAGAAAAAAATAACGTTGTAAAAAGAACAATAATAGTCACAGCTGCTATTGTGATAGTATTTTTATCATTTTCTATTTTATCTAAATTAAGTTCCTCTACATCTTCTTCGGAGACAGCACAAAACTCTTCGTCAGAAACAGATATTTCTACTCAAGGCAATAATGTTTCCATTGAAGATGGAAAACAAATTATTACTATTGATGTGAGAGGAGGATATAATCCAAGAGTCTCGACTGCGAAAGCTGGAATACCAACCATATTGAGATTTAAAACAAATGGTTCATTTGGTTGTGCTTCATCGATTTATCTTCCTTCTATGAATTATAGAAATAATTTACCTCTTTCTGGAAATACAGATATATCGCTTCCGACCCAATCAGTTGGTACATTTAGGGGAATGTGTGGCATGGGAATGTATAATTTTGTTATTAATTTTCAGTAGGTTTAAATTAAAATTACAAATTAAAAAATCCACTAAAAGTGGATTTTTTAATTATATGTTTTCTATATTTATTTTTTCTTTAAAACATCCTAAAATCTCTCTTTTTTCTTCCAGTGTTCCATTATCTAATATAAACTTCACATATTCTCTAATATCTATATCTTTAATAAATAAATCTTTACTATTTTGATTAAGTAGTTTTGATTGAAACAATTTGAATCTTTTTATTTCGGTAGTTATCTTTTCTTTAATTTGTATTTTATTAATATCCACTGTATCTACTATTTCTTTTAATTTTCCTATTAGGTCTATTTCTTTAATAAATCCAAAGTTGCAACTCCTATCTCTAACTTTAGTACATTTGTAATAAATATATTCATGTTTATTTCCATTCTTTTGAGTTTTAATTCTTTTATCTGCAGTGATACCAGATCCACAAAGAGAACAGGTGAGTAATTTTGTAAAAGCAAACTCTTTAGAAGAATAATCTGATTTTAATGTTTGTTCTTTTATTTTCCCTTGAACAAGATCAAATAACTCTCTAGTTATTAACGGCTCATGTTTTCCTTTATACCAATTTCCTGAATTTTTCGGATATTCAAAAGCTCCATAATAGAAAGTATTATGGAGCATCAAGTAATAGTTTCCTAAACTAAGTGTTTTGTTTGATATGGGTTTAAAATGTTTTTCTTTTATAAGCCAATCATAAACTTTTCTAGCAGAAAAAGAAAAAGAAAAAGATAAAGGAGATCTATTTCCTAATAATTTTATTATTGTTACAAAAGATGAAGGACTTAAAGAAGTTGCACAAAAATATAAAATAGAAACGGTTGATCATTTATAAAATATTTATACAACTGTCACTTTTGTCACTTTTTGAACAAATAAAGCTATCACGAGAGGGGTTGATAGGTTATAATAGTAAATATATAAACAAGCTTTTTGGTGTAAGGAAAAGATACTTTCCTATCACGAATAGGGGCACTAAAATAATGAGAAGTTTAATTTTATAATACATACATTTATGTTCTATATTTGATTTTGTCAATTTATATATATATTTAGTTATGATAAAATTTTAATATGGAAAATGTCAATAATAAAGAGTTAATTATAAAACCAACAAAAGAAAAGAAGATTAATAATGAAGCATCTAGTGTTAAATCTCTCTCAAAAGACCTATATAATATGTTTTCAGAACGTATTGCTAATTATTTAAAAGATAAAGATAGACAGTCTGAAGAATTAAATAAATTAGCTATAGATTTTAATAGTAAAGTAGAAGAGGAGTGGTTTTTAGAAGATTATTCTAATGAAGAAAACAATTTTGTTTATGAACAACAGTTAAAGAATTATATTTCAGAATTAACAAATAGTTTTATTTTAAATAAAAGTTTTTATAAAAAACTTAAAATAATAGAAGTTTTTAGAAAAATATATTCAAAAACTTTTTATGCTGGTAATTTTATATTAAAAGATGTTATAAATAATGAATTGATAGAAATAAAAAATAAAGAAAAAATAGATAAAGGGAATCACTTTTTATTTTTATATTTAGATAATTTATTAAATAATGAGCGTTCTACGCTTGGTGATGATATAAATAAAAATGATGAAATCGCACCAAATATATATATAATAAAAAAAGAGGGTAATTTTTTCGTATCAAGATCAAAAGATAAGAAAGAAATTGAAAATATTTTTAATGAATATTTAGTATTAAATAAAGAAGAAGATTTTTTATATGAAAAAATAAAAAAAGAAAACACTTTCATAAATAAAAATGGTAATAATATAACAAATATTGATTTTATAAAAAACAAAAATAACCCATTATTTATAGAATATAGGAACAAACAAAATTTAACAGAGTCTATGTTTAATAAATATAAAAGTTTTTTTTATTCAGAATTAGAAAAAGAAAATATTGTTATAAACAATAAAGAAGAACAAAGTTATTTAGATTTTGAACTGTTAACAAATATCTCTTTTCGAAATTCTTTTAAAAAGAAAACAAACTTATCATTAAATGAGTTTTCATTAACAGAACAGTTTTATATTATATATTATATTAAGAATATTAATAATAATGAATCTCCTAAATTTTATAACTTTATTAATATTTTTGGTGTTAGTGGAGCTAAAACTTTTCTTTCTGTTGCTCATGGAGGAGTAGAGATAGGAGACAAGATTCTTACTCTCAGCGAAAAACTTCCTAAAGAGATTGCAAATAAACTCTTCAAAAAATATTCTGAAATAACAGAAAATGTGAGCAAGATTGTAGATTTTTCTAAAAATAACTTTTCTAAAGAAATAAAAACAGATCCAAAATTGATTTCTAAAATAGAAGATACTTTATACTTAAAAGGTAAAAATTTACTCTCAGAAGTATATGAAAATATTAATAAAAAAGAAGAAATAGATTTTAAAAAAATAGATTTGGAGCTTGATAGGATTAACGCTGATACACTCACAACTTTTGCTATTTTTAAGCAAGCCGTCAGAAATGGCGAGAAATTACCGATTGAAAGTATTGAAGGATCGAGTTTTTCTAAAAGAAATGCAATAGATATTGAAAAAGAAAAACAAAATGAAATGTTAAGCTTATACGAATATAATTGGAAAAATCATCCAGATAAAAATTTTGTAGAATCTTTGAAAAATTATTTTAAATCTTCTTTTGTGCCAGAAGAAAATAAACTAAAAAATAAATTTTATACTTTTGAAAAAGATAATAAGATAAGAGCTTTTATCAGGTTTGAAGAGATTGATAAAGGTGTAGAATATGCCAGCGCGCTCAATGTAGATGAAGCAAGTAAGAATTTTGGCCTTGGTGAAGCCATGATGGACGAAGCTTTAGCAAGAGAAGCAGAAGAAAATATTTTAAAAGCATCATGTAGAAAAGATAATCCTAGTAATATGAGATATTTTGAAAAAGGATTTATTTCACAAGGGTTTAAAAAGACAAATGACACAGAAGAATTTGATCTTGTTTGGAATGAGAAGAAAAATAAAAATATTTTAGCAAAACAGAAGACCAAAGAAGAACTAATAAAGATGTTCGAAAAAAATAGATTGGGCGAGCTAGAAATAAAAAAAGAAAAAGATTTAAATATTCTAAATGAAACTCTACCAGAAGGAAAGTCTTTGGTTAGATGTTTTTATGATAAATATACCGGTGATTGGTATGCGGTATATGAGGTGGTAGACAAAAATTATGGAGTAAATTCCGCTGAGGTAGAATAGATAGCTTCAAACATACTTTTAAATAATTTATTTATCCTTTCATCTTCTATAAGTATCGCAATAATGTTTTCATTAGTAATTGTTATGATACCTATTTTATTATCATAGATCTGCATAGCTCCTTTGACATCATCTATTGGAGTTTTTACCATTTTTATATCTGTTATCTTAAAATAATCTGGATTCTCTGTATACCACTTTTTAAATAGGTTTCTAGTAAATTCTGTATCAAGAGCTAGGATTCTTTTTTTATTTTCTTTTTCTTCTCTTTTCTTTACATATTTATCATTTACTTCTTTAAAGTATTTTTCAACTGTTTCCATATCAAGATAGGTTAATACTTCGGTTTTAGCATTCAAGGTATCTTGCAATATTTTCTCAGCGCCTTTTAATCCTTCAAAAAATTGAACAGTTGGCTTATCGTGAAGAAGATTAAATTTTGAAGAAAGTAATCCAAGTGAAGAATTTATGATGTCTTTTGTTAATATTAAGTCTTTTTCTTTCTTTTCAATCATTTCTAGTATACGAGATGGATGAGCAGGGGAAAATATAGCTACTGCTCCTTCATTTTCATTCTTTATAACTAGTCCTAAAATAATAAGTTGGTCTAAAACTTTATATACCAAACCCCTTTTAATACCAGTCCAAGAGGCAATAGGGCCAGCTTTCATAGAGCCTTTATCTAAAAGAGTGTTATAAATCAAAGCTTGCTCCTCAGAGAGTCCGGCATCTATTAATATCTTTTCATCTGAATTATTAGTATTCATATGTTTAAAACGGTTTAAATTTAAGGATTTTTCTAGGTTTTTAATATATAAAGTATAACATGTATTATTTTGTTATGCAAATATGACAATACACATATATAAAATATCCTTATTTTTCAAGCTTTTTGTTAAATTAAAATTGATATAGTAATATATCCTTGACATTTTGTAAAGCTTCTGCTATATTATATACAGATAATTAGATAGAGATTCAGAAATGAAATAAACTCTCTAACTAATTAAAAGGAGAGAGTTCTTTAAGGAGATAGAAGTGAAAAATTAGTTTTCTGAACCCGCTTGATGGATTTCAAGATTGGGGATGGTGCTAGAGCCTGTAAGTCTAGTTAGAAGAGAAAATAATTCAATACATCTTCGAATCTGTTTTGCTGTAGATGATTTAATGAATTAAATCGCAAAACTTTAATTTATTAAATCTATGAACTACAAACCGTTTTCGTAAAGAGATCGGCAGATAGTAAAATCTTAACCCGCTTTTACTATCTGAAATGTCTTTACGAAGGAGCTTTAGAAAAGGAGAGAGTTCTAAAGAGCGTAAAGTGGAGAGAGGCCAGATTTACGGTAAAAGACAAATTCATTGACAATAAAATATTCTGTAAATAAGTGTTTGATAATAATCTGACAAGTTTTGATAGAGATTATTATCTATTTATTTACACATAATCCAAATAAGTTATTGTTTGGAAAATAGTTCTTAAAATTATTTTTTGGTGATATATGTCCTGAGAGAGATTTTTAAATCAAAATCTTGGGACTTTTATTCACCAAAAAATAAAAAAAAATGGAAAAAAATTTTTTTGATGGCAGGAAAAACCTGCAATGTAATATTTCAGCTCTCTTATTCACTTCATTATGAAAATAGTGAGGTGATTGGAGACATATTTATATAGTTTATACAAAAGTAAGAGTAAAAAGTTTTTCATGTATTGAGTATTTACATAATATTAATGGAAGATTTTTTACTCTTACCAAGGAAAGCATATTATGCAAGTACCTTCCGAAAAACTGATTCTCGTAAAAGCCATGCCAGGCAGGAAGACGAGTGAGGTAAGAATGTTGACTGCGGGGAATAGTACCGATTTAAATCCCAAATTAAATTCAAATCCTCGATTGGGCGAGGTGAAATAAATGAAAGGTACAACATGGAATGGCGACTATTTTGCATCCAAAGGGTGCACCCGTTCAGAAGCCGAGACAATGTTCTCGGTAGGAAATACTGTAGCATTTAGCTATAGTTATTATTGTTCACCGGACGGTCGTAGCTATAGCTACGGTTGCGTTCCTTCTCAAAACAGTTACCTCCTTCAGGAGGAGATTGTGCTTGAGGAGTATGATGACACTGAAAGCGACCGCTATGGTAGCGGAAGCTATGATATTAAAAAAATTATCGAACTCAAAGATGTCTTTTGGCATCGGAGAGAGACTCCGATTATTGAAAAAACATTTTTGCTCCAGATTTTGGAGCATGATAAAAATGTTTTTCCAAATGATTTTATCGCTGGAGACATTGCCGAGGTGAGAAATCACCCAGGCAAGTTTCTCCACATTTACGAAATCCCAGAAGGGTATCGTGAGTGTAAAGGCGATACTTTTGCGGCAACAGTTGCCGCTATCAACCTGCAAAAAGAGCAGGAAGATGCGGCAGCCAACAAAGCGGTAACTCAAAACTACCGCGGAGTTGAAATGGTATTCGGGATAACAAGTCCTGGGTACTATGAAAGTTGGGCCTCTTTTGGTAAGTACTCTGTGCAACTTGCACATGAGTATGACATCACAAGGAGAAACCATGCGACAATGGTTATCTCCAAAGAGTGCCCATCCTGTGCCACCGCCACCCCAGACGGGTGGTCAGGGGAGGCCTACCAATTTTATTGGGATGGAACCCCGATGAGTTTGACCATTTTTGATAATGGTCGCCACCCAGAGATTAATACATTAACTCAAAAGAGTTGGTGTAACAGTCAAAATTGGGGGTACGAAAGAATTAGTACCCTCAATATAAAAGAAAAATGGATTTTTATTAACGGAAAAGATGTCTTTCATGAGACGAAAGAGAGAATTTCCGGTTTGATAAACGCAGAGAAAACTGCGAGAAAAAACAAATTTGAAGAACTTTCTAAAACCGTTACTGAAAAGTACGGTGAAGAAGTTCTTAAAATTGCCCTAAAGAAAAAAGGGCAAGTATTGGCAGTCTTAACGACTTTGGCGAATAGTCAGAGTCAATTAGATATTGCTGATATTAAAAAAATCCTGCAAGTCGCAGGGGGTCCTGCAGAAATTGCCAACCTTATGGCATTTATTTCTGCTGGGATTTTCCCAGGACAAGCAGAGAAGGTTGCCAAAAAGGCATATGCCTGGGCGTATCTCTATGATGCGTTTCCAGGGGTTGCTTTTGCGGGGGATTTCGATGATGCACGTAGTGCATTGGAGAAATACTCTAAAACTTGGAAACCAAAAGTTTCCAGGGCAACTTTTTTACTCGGAGACTTAGATAGTTTCCGTAAATTAAGGAATAAATTAGCCTAAAATCTCCAAACCTAGGCGCTTCCTCACGATGTAAATCAGTTAGGAAGAGAATGGTTTGTTTTTATAATAAACTTTTTAAGTGAGGGGAATTATTTTATAATTTCCCTCACAATAAAGTTTATAGTTAAAATGATCTTGAAGTGGTTTTCAAGATTATTTCGGTGGGTGGTGTATATTTACAAAACAAACATAAAAGTTTGTTTTCTTTATTCAGATTTCAAATTTTAAGGAGAGAGAAAATTTGAAATTTGATTGAGAATAATTATGTAAAATAAAATGTGAAAAATATAAAAGTATAGTAGCTGAGATTGTAGCTACTATCCTACCGATTTACTTCTGTAAGGTAAAAACCTTAAAGGACTCTCTCTACTAAAAATAAACTAATTTTTAAACAGGACTAAGTCGGTAGAATAGTGGGTATATTAATCTAGTCTTTTAAAAAAAAGAGTATAATATATATTATATCAGTATATAAGTTGTATATAATTATATGAAAAATATAAATATTTTTAAAAAAATTACTAAGATTTTGGCAGTCTTAATATTAATACCAATGATTTTGCCTCCGGCGGTATTTGGACAAGTAGTAGCGAGAGAAGGGGCTGCAGAATCAGGAAGGCCTCCCGTTATAAATAGCTTTACAGTATCAGCATTAACTGGGGAAATAGAAGCGAATATAACTTTTTCATCAACAGGAGATGGAGAAATAATACAATGTGAAGTAATGCTTGGGGAAGTTAGGGGCGAAAGACTTTCTATACAAAATACAAGAGGAGGAACTATATGTACTGGAACTTTTTCTGTAGGTAGAGAAAATTATTCTTTATCAGATCTTTCAGCATATGCAGTAAATTCTTTAGAGCTCGAAGATATATATACTCCAGCAAAATTAAAGACAACATCTTCTTTTGGTGGTAGTGGAGGTATCATGTCAGCACCTGATAATAGAAATGAAAATAAAAATCAAGATTCTAATAATACACAAAGAGAAAATCAAGACAAATCAAATAATAACGAAAGAAAAGATCTTGGTGAGAATAAGATAAAAAATGAAACAGAAGAAAAAAAAGAAAAAGTAGTAGAGGAAGGAGCAAAAGAAGAAAAAAAAAGACTTTTTATTGAGAACAGCAAATTCTTCAGCAGTTACAGACACTTTGCCTGGAGGAAGTGATATACAAATGGGTGAAGGCTCTATTTTTTCAGATAAAGATTCCTTTTTAAAGAAAACAAAAATTAATAGTGGTATAGCTTTAGGAGGTATAGTTTTACTTGGCGCAGCCGCTGTAGGTGGAATAGTTATTGCAGCAGGAGTAGTTGGAGCTGGAGCTTTACCTATAGTTATAGGAGGAGCTGTTTTAGGATTAGGTGCTGGTTTTTTTGGATTGTCGAATATAGACCTAAGTCCATATAGTCCTCGTAAAGTATTTTTAGAGCCGAGAGAAATAGGAGGGAAGAGAGATCTTTCAAAAGAAATTTTAGCTCTAGGAAAAAAGAATTTTGAAGATAAAAAACAAGGGCAGCCGTATATTACAGGAAGAAAAGAAATAGATATGAGGTCAGGTGTTCCTAATAATG
>JBDHUS010000007.1:0-21325 GCA_039809325.1 Minisyncoccia bacterium
CTTCTTTACCTAAATCCAAAGTTCTTCTTAATTGTGACTGTGATTTTTCTTCACCTATTGTTTTACCAGTTCTATTTTGCCTTTCAGCTAATCTATCTCTCAATGGTGTAAGGTTTGCATTAGTTTGAGGTCTAACTCCTTGAGTATTTAATTGAGCTACATTCCCATTTTGGGTTTGTGAAGGATTTCCTGTGCCTGCTGGGGAAGTATTTACTTGTCCTTGCACTTTTTGGTTTTCTTCTAGGTTATTTGTATTTTGTTTTTTATTATCTTTTTCTTCAAATTCAGAAACTACTTTTAAGATTTCTTTTTTTCTTTCTTCTTCGTCGGGATTTTTATTTGCTTCTTCTAGTTTCTTTTTAATTTCCTCATTTTCTTTTTTCTTCATTGCTTCTGTAAAGTATTTTTCACCTTTTCCATTTTCTTTAAAATGTTCATCAATACTTTTATTTATTTTATCTAGCCTTTTCTTTTCATCTTTTTCTTTATTTGCATTATCAAATCTATTATTAAATTTCTTATCTGATTGTATTTTTTCTTTCATTGAAAGTTCAGTATTTTTTTCTAGTCTATTGGCCACAGCTGTACTTATAGGGCCTCTTCCTCTTAGTACCTCTAAACGTCTTTCTTTAGCTTCAGGATTTAACATGTCATAATAACCTTTTTCGTTTCTATATCTATTATTTACTGTATCAGCAGTACTCATGTTGTTACCTCTACCAAAAGTTCCACCTGTTGCAGTCTGAAACGTTTTACTATTTCTAGGATCAAATGTAGAATTTTGTGTGCTTTTTAATAGGTTGTATGCTAATTTTCCACGTGTTCCACCTTTTTCTATCCAACCATTAACTCTTTTACTATTTGCCAATGTTTGTGCTCCCGTTTTCATTACTTTTGAGGCTCCACCAAATGCCATATTTCCTACAACACCAGATATTTTTCCTGAAACTTTTGCACCAATTTCTCCACTTAAGTTTTTCGCTGTTGTTATTGCAAGTTGTAGGATGATTATAGAAATAATACCTGATATAGCAGCACCCACCAATTGTCCAGAAATATTTTCTGTAGTCAAGGCAGAAGTATTTTGTATTAAGGCACTACCGGCACTACCAACTTTCATCGCTATAAGAATTAAGAATAAAAATATAGGCGCCATAATTGTAGCATTGGTAAAATATTTAATTACCATATCTCTATATTTATCTATATAACTATTTATACCAGCGGGTAGTAACATAACCGGAGAAAAGATCATACATAGAACAAGAGTTATACCACGAACAAATATTAATATTGCTGCTTGGAAAAATATTAATATAGAAACTCCAGTTATTAATACTTGTATTCCAAATGCTGGAACAGAAGCCCAGTCACCCAAACTTATAATTTGTTGATCTTTTAGAGAAGGATCTCCAATAATTAACCTTTCCATACTAGAAGCAATACTTTGATCTGGACTATGTAAAGATCTGTAGATATATATTGAAAATACATTTGCTTGATCAATTAAAAACCCTACAATACTAAATGAAAAGTATACAAATAATGCGGTGAATAAAATTCTTGGTAGAATTTTTTGTATTTGAGCAGTATCGTTGTCTATAAGCATTCTAATAATGTAATAAAAGACAATGGGCAGTAAGAGTGAAGTGACAAGAGCTAAAATTACCTTTCTCCATACTTCGTACGCTCCAGAGTTTGCTACTAAATCACTAAAATTATAAATACTAAAACCCATTGCCCAATCAAAAAGCTTTCCAGATAAAGTTAGAATCATTCCGAATAAAGAATTTAAACCTTGCAAAAGAAGATTTATCAAATATGCGACTATGCTACAACCTGTACCTCCAGTAAATGTATCCCAAAAGCCTGCAGTAGGAGAACATTGTTCTGCTGTTGACGCTTGTGCTGCTCCTCCAGTCTCTGGATCTTTTATCGGTTCATTTTGTTCATTTATAGTTAAAGGAAAATCTCTACCTTTTAGATTAACTTTTCCATAAACTCCCCCTGTTGGATTGATCTCGTCTTCTTGTAGTGCTGTTTCTGGTCCTGACCAATTCCAAGTACCTCCGTTGTAAGACTTATTTATCATTTCATCAATAATTGCAGAGGTTTCTGTATCTAGATTCTGGTATTTATCTTTAATAACTTTTAGTTGTTTATATAGATATATCCTTCTTTGTCTAACAAGTATTGTTCTAAAATCATCAAATCCGTAAGTCTCTTCTACATTAAGTACATTATTATATAAAGATTGAAAACTTGGTGTGGTTGCACCAGCCATACCAGTATAAGTTTTTGTATTATCTATTATTTTTGTAAGTTCTGCAATAAGAGGTGTTGTAGTAGCATTTACTTTAATTTGTGCAATTTTATCAGTATAGTTTTCTTTTACTGATTGAGAATATTCTTTAGTAAAATCTTCTGAGTATTTTGTTAAACTAGTAGTAATAAGAGTTTTTATTTCAGAGGATGTTAGAAGTATGTCTGAGTCAGAATAAAAATAACATCCAGTATTTGCCTCATTTAATTTATCTATAGTTATAGAGTCATTTACTGGAACATCATTTATGTACACTTGAGTTCCTTTTATTATGTAGTCAATATTTAATTGTGAATTGCCTGCTCCCTGACATTTTTCTCCTGAATGAATATATACAGAAGCTTTAGAAATATTTATATTAAAAGTAAAAAATAGAATAACGATCCAAAATACTTTTAATATTTTTTTAGAGAGAATAGCAGAAAATAAATTTCTTTTCATTTTAGTATTTTACCATGAGAAAGTATATAAATTAAAAAAATAAACCCCAGGATTGGGGTTTATTTTTTTAATTTATTATTTATTCTTCTGGTGAACAGAAGTCTCTACCTGCATTTATTAAGTCTTGTTTTTGTGTTGAATTTTGACATTGGCTCATAAGAGAAGGATCAGTTGTTAATTGACAGTCTTTTTCTACTGAAGCAACTACATCTACACAATATGCGTTCATCTCTGATTCTGACGGTAGTTGTGTACTTAGTTGTTGTGCATAATTATTTAGTAGACTTGTCATGACATCATCGTCACAAACAGTATTTTCGAGACCAAGAGTATTACAGAATTTTAATTCATACCAATCTTTTATATTATCTGAGTCTAATACATTTGTTACCCCTTTTGTTCCTAAAATAGGTAAGTTAGGGTTTATGTCTTCTTGTTTAGACATAGCGTATTTTGCTAACAATGTAGAAGATTGGGTATTTTCTGATTTTTTACCAAATAGTTTTGATAATGTAAAGGATCTATTAGCGCCTTTTTTATAAGTATTCCACGCCCTTATTCTTAAATAGAATATATTTTGACTAGTATAAGGACCTTCTCTTTCGTCTTTAGTAGGTATCAATAATCTACTATCCGCCGTAGCGTCCCCAGTAGATGCAGTGGGGTCACTATTATCATCTTGATATTTAGGTACATAATCCCATTGAAGTTGCATATTTGAAAAATCTTTTTGAGTTAATTTTTTATCTAGTACTGTAGCTAAAGCTTCTTGATTGTCTTCTGTGCGACTATCTGTATTTTGGAATTCCTTTAATAATTTTTCCATCTGTTGCTGATCGTAATTATTCTTAGCCATATCCTTAATAAGTTGCCTAATATCTTTACTTACATTTATTAACGCTTCACTAAGTCCTACAACAGCTTGTTGTGTATTATTGGCAACTTGTGCTGCCTTTTTTGCTTTTTTACCACCACCAAATAAATTTCCTATCGGATTGATTATTGATAAGATAATAGTATTTCCTTGTGCGCTATTTGCAGCCTGCTTTGTAACATCTATAGAGTTATTTCCTCCACCGATGGATAATACTAAGAATGTATACGTAAATACTTCCTCATTTAATTTTATTGTGTTTAGATATCTTATATTATTATATAAAGAAATTCTATCTTTTAAGTCATCTATTGTGTATTTTTCTATTTCAGTATTGTAGTCTTTTTGTGCTTGATTTGCATCAGCGTAAAGTCCAGCCTGTGCATTTTGAGAGGCCACAATACCC
The DNA here is from genome assembly GCA_039809325.1 of Minisyncoccia bacterium. Classification (GTDB taxonomy): domain Bacteria; phylum Patescibacteriota; class Minisyncoccia; order Phycocordibacterales; family UBA5272; genus UBA5272. Next base: position 4,045 of record JBDHUS010000007.1, read on the forward strand.
CGCAAATTATTTGCAAGTCTTGAGTATGGGTTATCCTCTTGATTTAATATCATTGCTGTATTTTGAGCCCCAATATTCAATACTCCTGATATAGTATTCATAATATCACTAGCAATACTTACACAAGAATTAAATTTGTTTGCAGTATCTTGAAAATCAGATCCGCTTCCCCCTCCTCCATTCTGGCATTCTTTTACTTTATTATTTACTGCCTGGGCCCTTGCTAACATAGAAAAATATGGGCCAAGTAAAGCAGCTGCATTTCTATCTTGTACCATCGCTCCACTTTGTTCAGGTGTACTATCTTGACCATAACAAGCTCTCTCTAAACTGCTACTTGCCGCTGGATCAAAATCTACTTTCTTTCCATTTTTATCAAAACAAACTTGTTGGCCAATTGTTAGTCCTGTAGCTTCAGCTTGTTTTGAGGCGGCCTCTTCTGCAGCTTGTTTTTTAGAAAGTACTCTTGAGAGAGCATTAGATATTACACCACTTGAAGTGTTTGCTGGATCTCTTAAGGCTATTTCTGTTTTTTCTCCTCCATATCCTGATTTTGCAAGGCCTACAAAGGTGGCTTGATCTTCAGCAGACATTATAGATACAGCGGAAGTATTACACAATTTATCAATATCTACATTCCCAACAGCTGGTTTTGGTTTTGTGAAAGTAGAAGGTTCACCATTTTTAATAATATCTTTTAATTTTGGATCATTACATATTTCATTTCTAGCTATATATGGAAGAGTAAAAGTTATAAGCTTTCCAGCGGCTGTGTCAGCGACATTTTTTGTAAAGTCTGTAATTTGTTTTTTAATCTCCGCTGAGTATATTGAAGTATTTTGCGGCTCTTTAAAGTCATTTATAGCTTTTTTAATTTCATTTACTCCAGTTTTATCTATATAGTTTTGAAGGTTTGTAATTACTTGATTACCTTTAGTATTTATATTTATACCTATCCCCTGATCACCTGTTGCTACAGCCAAAGCGGTTTGAGCATAATTTAGGATTTGATCAGAACCGATATTTTGCGCAAAAGTTGATAAATCAAAATTCTTTACATTCTGAGCAAGGGCTTTTCCAGATTTATAGGTATTGGCTACAGTTTGTGCCATTGATACACCAGCGCTTACATCACTTATTGTATTACGAACCTTTTCTGCTATTCCTAAAGCTAATTGTAGCCAATCAGCAACTCCTGCATGAGTCTTTTCAGTTCTGGTTGCTACTGTAAAAAGTAGAAATGTGATTATAATTATTTTTTTGAGATTAGTTATTTTCATATATTTATTTAAATAAAGAATTATAGTCCAGCGTTTCTAAAATAGTTAATAAATGACTCTATTATACTGGAAATGTCACTATCAAATCTTTGTTCAAAACTTTCTCCATTGTTTAATACGTATAAAGCTGGGTCTGTATCTATATATAATAAAGATCTCAAATAAACATTTTGTTGTACTGTAAGGTTGATAAGTTGAAGTTGATATGTAGAGCCAGCGGGTGTAGCTGGTACTGATACTAAATCATCTATAAATGTTTTATTTACTTCCATTATCCTCAAAATATTTGCAGTCAATGCCGCCTTCATATTTATTACACTTTCTTCAGTGGGATTATTTGAATACTGAGATACATTAAGCTGTCCTAAGTTATTAATGGAGTTTTTATATTTTAATATTACATTATCTATATCTTTTTGATATTCTGCTATTGAATTTTTATCATTATTTCTAATAATATTTAAATCATTTTCAGTATATACTTTTCCTTTAGCTTGTTTTTGATATTCCAAAATTATATTTGCCAAGATTTGTCCTTTTGTCGTAGGGTCTGTTAAACCATTCTGATCCAGAAACATACTAGTTAACAGTAGTGATTGAGAAAGATCTTGGGTTAAATTACGGTCTATACTATTTGCATAGTCTACAGTCTCATTTTCTTCACTCAAATCTAACCCATAATCACTTGCGATCTGGTCTATATTTAGGTAAAATTTTCCATCTCGGTGCACACTTCCGTATTTACTTGGTCCTGTTACATTGATGAGAATAGCAATAATTACAGCTATAGCTCCTATTGCGTATAGGTAAGTCTTTAAGCTTACATTGGATAAGACTTCTCGCAATCTTGTCCAAACATTTTCATTTTCCATATTTATAAATTATGATTTAAATACCAAAACAAACTATTAATATAGTTATATTTTATCACGTATAGATTTTTTATAAATACTTTGTTTTATATGTTTTCCACAATTTTCAGAAAATCTTCTGTGTTAAGATTTTCCGCACGAATCTTTTTATCTATTTTTAATTTCTCAAAAATTTTTTCAAAATCAATATCTTTAATTTCATTTTTTAAATTACTTAGCATTACTTTTCTTTTGTGGGCAAAAGCTGTTTTTACAATTTTGAAATATATTTCTTCTATTTTTTTATCTATTTTTTGATTTTTTATGTCAATTAATAATACCGCACTATCAACTTTCGGTTTAGGGAAAAAGCTTCCAGCAGAAACTTTGTAAATAAGTTTTGGATTACCGTATAATTTTACTGCAAGGGAAAGGATGGATTCTTTTTTATCTTTTGCTACAATCCTTTCTGCTACTTCTTTTTGTACTAAAAGTACTAATTTTGAAGGTTTTTTAGTAAGTGAAAGGAACTTTTCAATAATTGCTCCAGTAATATAGTAAGGAATATTTGCTATTAATTTGTAGTCTTTGTTTTTTATTTCTTTTTTTAAAAAAATATCAATATCAATATTTAAAATGTCTTCTTCTATTAAATTAAATTGTTCATTTTTTATTTCTTTTTCAAATTTTTCTTTTAAAAATGGGATTAATTCCCTATCTTTTTCAATCGCTATCAGTTTTGCTCCAGTTTCTAGAATTTTTTCGGTCAAAGCTCCCTTTCCTGGTCCAATTTCTAGTATAATGTCTTCTTTTTGAATATTCCCAGCTTGAATTATTTCAAAAATAGCTTTTCCACTTGTTAGGAAGTTTTGCCCGAGGGATTTTTTAGGTTTCATGAGGGTATTGTAGCATTAAAGCAGAAAACTTTGAAAATTTAACAAATAAAATAGATTATTAAAAACAAATAAATGTTTTTGAGAATTGACGACGCTCAGTAGGGTCTAGGAAGTTTGAAAAATATTTTTTGTTTTTTAGAGAGTTTTTGGAAATTTTAACAAAAAACACGGGGGCGCCGAAGGCGCCCCCGTGTTTTAAAACTCTAAGAAATCCTCTTCCTCGTATTCATCATCCCCAAAATCCCAAACTCTCTTTTTCTTTTGATTGGTTTCCTCCCCTGCATCTCCATAATATATATCGTGATAAATCACCTTTTCTGCGTCAAGCTCATTTATATCTTCTAAAAATCTACTAGGAATATTCACTTTTTTTTCTCCATAAATAGTACGCATTTCTGAATAACATAAAAATAGTTTTATTTTTGCACGAGTTACAGCGACATAAAAAAGCCTTCTTTCTTCCTCCTCTTCTTCTAAAGTTTTTTTTCTATTACCTATATCTATATGAGGAAATAAATCTTCTTCAAGTCCAGCTATGAATACATAATCAAATTCTAATCCTTTTGCAGAATGTATTGTCATAAGTTTCACAGTAAGTTCTATATCTCTATTATCGTCCTGATCACTACGTAGCGCAACTTCGTCTATAAAATATTCATAAGCTTCATTTGCTTTTAAAGCATCAAATTTTTTAGTTATAGTTACAAGTTCACGAATATTTTCTAGTCTTTCTTTTTCTTCAGAAGAGCCATTTAGAAGCTCCTCTTCTATTCCTGAATCTATTATTATCATAGTTATAATTTCAGAAAGTTTTTCATTACCATTATCAATTTTTTCTTTTATTTTATCTAAAAGTTTATAAGTTTCTAATATTTTATTTTTTGTAGAGGCAGAAATAGTATCAGATTCATTAGCAAAAACTTTTAAAATACTAGCTTTTCCTATACCTCTTTTCGGGGTTTCAAAAACTCTTTTCAAGTCGCTTAGATTTCCTCTATTTTTACTAGCCCTTAAATAGCTCATAATATCTTTTATCTCTTTCCTTTCAAAAAATTTTGTTCCAAGAAGATTATAAGGAATATTTGCTTTTATAAAAGCCTCTTCTAAAATTCGAGATTGAAAATTGGTTCTATATAGAACCACAATATTATTAAGCTTTATATTTTTTTCTTTTACAAGTGATTTTATTTTATTTGTTATAAGTTCAGATTCTCTTTTTTCATCAAAAGAAGGACAGATTTCTATTTCTTCTCCTTCATTTTTATTTGTATATAAATTTTTAGGAAAACGAGCTTTATTTTTTGAAATAGAAATATTCGCGAGATTTAATATATTCTGAGTAGATCTATAATTCTCTTCAAGAAGTATAACTTTTCCAAGAGGAAAGTCTTTTTCAAAACTTAGAATATTTTTTAGATTTGCTCCACGCCAAGAGTATATATTTTGATCTATATCTCCAACAACACAAATATTATTATTTTTAGTATCTATAAAACATTTCATAAGAGCATATTGAGAATTATTCGTATCTTGATATTCATCTATATGAATGTATTTAAATTTATTTTTATAATATTTTTTTATATCATCATCTTTTAATAACTCTATAGTTTTTATTATTAAATCATCAAAATCAACAAGACCTCTTTTTTCCAATTCTATTTCATAATTTCTCCATACTTTTTCAATAATCTCCATATTGTAGCTTGAAACTTTTTTAGCATAATCTTCTATGCTACTATCTTGTGATTTTTCACGGCTTATAGCATTTTTGATTTTACTAGGATCATGTAGTTTTGGATCCATAGAAAGTTTAATTAAAATTTCTTTAATAATCGTAGTAGCGTCAGACGGATCTAAAACAGATAAATTTTTATTAAGGTGTAATTTTTGAGCATGTTCACGAAGAATTGAGAGTCCTAAAGAATGAAATGTTTTAATAGTCGGTATATTTTTATTTTTCCACATAAATTCTTCATAGCTTTCTAGTAGATTTTCTTCTTTCATGCGAGAAATTATTCGCTCTAGCATTTCTTTCGCGGCTTTATTTGTAAATGTCACACATAATATATTTTTTGGATCAACACCACTTTTTATTATATTTACAACTCTTTCTGTAATTGTTTTAGTTTTTCCAGCTCCAGCACCTGCTAAAATTAAAAGCGGCCCATCTATAGTGTTGACCGCTTCTAATTGTTTTTCATTTAAATTCATTATTTTATTTTATCATAATTATAATAATTATTTATGACAGATTAAGAATATATTAAACTTTAATTATTTATTATAATAATTGAAAGTATAGACCCTCTTTAAAAATTCTTCTATAGTCTCATCTTCTTTTAAAGTTATATTTGTTTTTTTCAAAGTATCATTTAAAATTTCTTCAAGAATAGTTCTGTCTTTTTTATCTATATTAACATATTCAGATCCTTTATTTAAGAATTCTTTTACAGGTAAATCTTTTAAATAAGAAGAAAAAGTATTCTTTTTAAATAAAAATCCATTTCTTTCGAATTTAGAAATAAGCTCTTGCATATTTCTATCTATATAATCTTCTTCTTTTTCGCTTTCCTCATCATTTAAAATATTAGATTTTTCTTGACTAGGATCATATTTTTCTATTTTCTCTAGAGAGTTTTCATTATTAAAAATATTTAATTCCTCTTCTTTTATTAGAGAATTTTCTTTTTTTTCTTCTTTCTTTTCTAATTCTTCTTTTTTGTTTAGATTTAATTTAAAGACGGGTTCTTCAAATTCATTAGTATTATTATGAAGTATATTTTTATTTTTCATGAACTCTTCTATTTTCTCATTAAAAGATTTTGAAGATAATTCTAAATCATTTAATTTAACATCTATTTCAGAAATTATAGAATTTAATTCTTTGATTTTATTGTCTAATTCTTTTCCTATATCATAACCAAATCTTGAAATCTTATTTTCTATTTTTTCATCTAAAGACATAGAAACATCAGAGACAACTCTTTTTTCAAGACTAGCAAATTCTTCAGAGATCTCTTTGCTTGCAATCTCTGCAAATTTTTTAATTTCTTCCCCTACTATTTTTTTACTTATATTTGTAATTTTTTGACGTAATAACATATCACTAGAATTTTTGTCATCAGAAGAAAAAGATATAAGATTTTTTCTAGTTTTTTCTATACCATATATTGAATTTTTGATATAAGGGCTACGTGAGTCTAAATAATTTTCTTTCATATATATTAAATAATTTATTCATTATGATTATTATATCACATTTTTAATATTAGAGTATTTTATATACTATATATTTAAATATTTTAAGAAAATTTATTTATATTAAATACTATTTTAAGATACTTATATAATCTAGTTTTTTATGTTATAATATTATATAAAATAAAAATCAAATAAACACTAAGGTATTTCTATCTTTTGTTGAATATTAAAGATAAATACTTCATAAATTATGAAAGTTTCGTCCTCGTCAAGAAAAAGTTTCTTTGTATCCCTTATTTTTTTATTAGCAATTTTTGGGATTTTAAGTATAGCTAAGGCAGATGCTTCTATTTTTGATAATATAAAGAATCTTTTTACAAAAAATAATAATTCTAATAGTAAAATAGTTAAAAATATATTAACTGACGACGAGCTTTTGAAACCAAATCCTAATATTCTTTCTGAAACAGATACAACTGACAATATGATTATAAATAATGACGGAACAATCTCTGCTCATTCTGGATCTATCCGCATATCTACAGAAAAAGAAAAAGTAATAGACGGAATAATTAGTTTATATGAAGTAAAGAAAGGAGATACAATAGATTCAGTGGCGAAACTTTTTGACATATCAAGAAATACTATAATTTGGGCAAATAATTTAACAGGCAAATCTATAAAAGAGGGCGACACAATACTCATATTCCCTGTAACAGGAGTAGAATATACTGTGAAAAATAATGGGACATTAGAAGATGTTGCTAAAAAATATAATGCAGATGCTAGAGAGATAGCTGAATATAATGGTATAGCAATAGACACAAGATTAGCCAAAGGAGATATTATTTTTATTCCTGATGCTGAAGCTGTAATTCCTACTACATCAAAGACAAAGAAAAATGAAAATTCTGTAAAAACAACTACATCAAAGTATGCAAGTGCATCAAAAGGATTCTTTATAAGGCCGGTAGATGGATGTACCAAAACACAAAATTTACACGGCTCTTATAGCTCAGCTGTAGATATAGGTTGTAAAATAGGTACAAGAGTAATAGCTGCTGCAAGTGGTGTAGTTATCAAGGCAGAAAGTACTGGATATAATGGTGGATATGGACAAGTAATAATTATTTCACACTCAAATGGTTCACAAGCTATATATGCTCACCTTTCTAGTGTAGAGGTATCAGTAGGACAAAAAGTTTCTCAAGGACAAGAAATAGGAAAAACTGGTAATACAGGAAAATCAACAGGCCCACATTTACACTTTGAAACAAGAGGTATAGCAAATCCATTTTAAAACAAAAAAGTTATAAAATTAATTATTTATTTTTGGTCTATATTGAAGTGCTTCTAAAATGTGAGAGAGTTCAAGATTTTCTTTTTCATCAATATCTGCAATAGTTCGAGCCACACGCAATACTCTATGATAAGCGCGAGGAGACAGTGCTAGTTTTATAGCATAATTATCTAATTCTTTTTTAATCTCAGGAGATAGATTAATATGTTTCAAAATATCCTTTGAAGACATATCTCGATTCATTTCTATATTTTTATTATCATTAAATCTTATTTTCATTGTTTCTCTTGCTCTTAAAATTTTGTCTTTAAATATTTCACTATTATCACCATCTGGATCTTTTGTAGCGAGTTCAGCATATGAAATATTTGAGACATTTACCCACATATCTATTCTATCCATAATAGGTCCAGACAATTTTCTTTCATATCTTGATATATCAAGCGATGTGCATATACATTTTTTATCTTTATTTCCTCTATTACCGCATGGACAAGGATTCATTGCTGCGATTAAGATAAATTTTGCTGGAAATTTTTCAGTACCTTTTGCTCTGGAAATAGAAATATGTCCTTCCTCTAAAGGTTCGCGAAGAGCTTCTATGCTCTTTTTTTCAAACTCTGGAAACTCATCCAAAAATAATATTCCTCCATGAGCTAATGTAATTTCTCCTGGTTTTAAATTGCTACCTCCTCCAACAAGAGAAACATAACTTGATGTATGATGTGGTGAACGAAAAGGAGACTCCAAGACTAAATTATCTTTTTCTATATCGTTTAGACCAGCAATGGAATGTATTTTTGTAATTTCTAAAATATTTTTATAATCTAAATGTGGCAAAAGATTTCTTGAGGCTCTCGCCAACATAGTTTTTCCAGTTCCAGGAGGACCATATAAAGCAATATTATGCCCACCAGCCATAGCTATTAATAGAGCTCTTTTAGCTGCTTTTTGTCCTTTAATATCCTGCATATCTATATTGTTTTGAATAGAAGCATTCTTAAGTAAATTTTTAATATCTGTTGGTTTTGTTTTCTTCAAGAACTCTTTTTCTGTTAAATGATCTATAACTTCATTTAGATTATGAACTCCAAAAACATTTATATTTTGAACTAAAGCAGCTTCTTCAGCATTCTCTTTTGGAAGAAAGAGATTTTTAATTTTATTTTTTTCACAAAATTCAGCTATAGCGAGAGCCCCTTTGAGTTTAGCGGTTTCTGCTTTAAGAGACAGTTCTCCAACAAATAAAGAATTTTCTAAAACATTTTGCTCAACTTTTATTTCTTTATTTGCTATTAAATAAGATAAAGCTATAGCAAGATCAAAAGTAGTTCCTTCTTTTTTCAAATCTCCAGGAGCAAGAGAAATAGTAGTTTTTTGATTTACTTGTTTTGGATTAGAAAAGTCACTATTTCGAAGAGCGGAACATACTCTATCTCTACTTTCATCTATAGCTTTATCACCAAGACCTATAATAGAAAAAGAATTTATACCTCTACCAATATCACATTCAACTTTTACTAATCTTGCTTTTAGTCCAGAAATAAACGCCGATTTTATAGATATGAAATGCATATTTTTATTGTAGACTAGATATTGTATCAAAAAAATTTTTTAAAGATGTTGTAAAGATTACATATTTTTTACCAGAATATCCATAGATTAAAGTCAAAACCCCAGCATTTGCAGCTTCAAAATCTAAATTACTTAAAGTTTTATTTTCCCAGACTAAATCATTATAAGTCATAGGAATAGCTTTTGTTATAAAAGACTCCATAGTTTTGTTCTCTAAAGAAGAATCTCCTTGATAAGAATAATTTGTATCAAGTTCATTATCTGTTTTTAGAGAATCAATCAATTCATCAATTTTAAAAGCAAAAAAGAGATCACTATTTAAGTCTTTCTTATGTGCCAAAATATAAGCATAAAAAAGAGTATAATTATCAGTATTTAAGTCGGCCTCTTTTATTGTGAGAATAACAATATTATTTTTTTGTACTGCTTGAGAAATAAATGGAGATATGCCAGGAGCTAATTTTGGAAAAATTTTAGATATATCATTTTGTATATCTGAGTTAGAAGAATTCATATTTAGTCTAGCCTCCGCCTCTCTATTAAGACGAGCTTCTTCTTGTGTAGCTTTCCACTTACCATAAAAATAATATCCTACAATAAAAAAGGAAGCTAATATAAAAAGTATAGCTATAAAAGTTAGAATTTTTTTAGTTAAGGTACTTTCACTTTTTTCTTTTACGAGAATATCGCTATTTAAATTATAGTTATTTACTCCTCCAGAAATAGGCGGCTCATCAAAACCACGATTCTCATTTATATCGTCTTCAAATGTATGTATAGTAGGTATATAAGCCATAAAAAAGAAACTTTATAATAAAATTATATCATATAATAATATTATATTTTTATTTTTTATTTTTTATTTTTTATCTTTTTATTAATATGCTTAGCACCTTTATGATGTATTATGAATTTTTCAGGAGTTTCAGACATATCAATAAAATCTTCACACACTTCACGAAGTTTTGAAGAGGTAGATCTTCCAAAAGAAATAACTTCTACTTGAGTAAAGTTTTTCAAATATTCTACAAGAGGTTCAAAATCCCCATCTCCTGTAGCTATTATTACCGTATCTACTTTTGGGGCAAGTCTGATAGCGTCTATTGCAAGGCCCACATCCCAATCCCCTTTTTTGTTTCCTCCTAAAAATATTTGTAAATCTTTCGTTTTTGTTTCTATGCCTATTTTTGTTAAAGCTTCAAAAAAATCTTTTTCATCGCCGGCTTCAGTCGTTATAACATAAGCTATAGCTCTTATTAATTTTCTTCCAGCCACAGATGTTTCTAAAATATTTTTAAAATTAACTTTTGCATTATATAAATTTTTGGCACTATGATATAAATTTTGAGTATCTATTAAAAGAGCTACTCTTTGTTCTTTATGTTTGATAATTGACATAATTGTATATAAAATTTTTATTTTTTTAGAATTTTTATAATGTAGACTATTAATGATTATTTAAACTTTTAAAAATTCTATTTGTTTTTAATATTAAAATATAATGTACTTATTTATTGTATCAAGATAATAAAACACTCTCCTTATATGAGAGTATTTTATTTATGCACGAATACCTAATGTTTTAGAAATCTTTTTTAAAGAGGTAGGCTTACTTTTTTCTAGATATTTTATATGTTTTCTTCTGTCTGCTACCATTTTAATAAGACCTCTTCTGGAATGATTGTCCTTTTTATGTGTTTTTAAATGTGTAGTAACTTCTTCAATCCTTCTCGTTAGAAGAGCGATTTGTGATTCAGCAGATCCAGTGTCCTCTTTATGCAACTGTACATCTTTTATAGCATTTGCTTTTTTTCTTTTTGTTAGCATATATATAATAATAAAATTTACTTGACTTAAATAAGTTTATATATCATATCACATTTTTCAAAATAATGCAAGTCTAAAATATTTAAATACTGTTATAGTATGATTATGTTAAAATTAATATATGTCGCACAATATATCAGCCAAAGAGTTAGAAGATTTAAAATATTCATTTTTAGAATATATAGAAATTGAGAAAGGAAGATCTCTTTTAACTGTTAGAAATTATGATCATTATATAAATAGATTTATAAAATTTCTAAAAGATAATAAATATACAAATATTGATGATAGAGTAATGCGTGAGTACAGACTTTATCTCAATCGTCTCCCCTCTAAAGTGAATAGATCTTCTAAAAATAAATTATCAGAGACTCTTGATAAAAAAACTCAAAATTATCACTTAATAGCTCTTCGTGCATTTTTAAAATACACAAGAAAAAAAGGAAGCTTAATATATGACCCAGAAAAAATAGAGCTTGCAAAAACTGTGCAAAGAGAATTGGATTTGATTACAGAAAAAGATTTAGAAAATTTATTAAATGCTCCAGAAGAGTGGTATAAATCACATTTAAAAAAAGAAATAAAAAGTAAAAATCCTGAACAAGATAAAAAAATAAAATATTTAGCAATGCTTCGCGATAAAGCTATACTTGAAACTTTTTTTTCTACTGGACTTCGTGTTTCAGAGCTGTGTTCACTTGATAGGGATGAAGATTTATCAAATGGAGAAGTATCAGTAAGAGGAAAAGGAGGAAAGATTAGAGTTGTATTTTTTTCAGATTTTGCAACAGAGAGTATTAAAAAATACTTAAAAGAAAGAGTTGATATAGATGATGCAATGTTTATAGATTTGTCTTTTGCTGGAGCGGGTAGAATGCAAAAAGGAAAAAATATGAGACTTAGCACTCGCAGTGTAGAAAGAATTATAAAAAAGTATGCAGAATTTGTTGGTATTTCAAAAAAATGTACTCCCCATGTGCTTAGACATTCTTTTGCTACGGATTTATTAAAAAACGGAGCAGATTTGAGGACTGTGCAAATGATGCTTGGACATGCTAGCATTTCTACAACACAAATTTATACTAATATCACAAATAAATTCTTAAAAGATCAATTTGCAAAATATCATTCAAAAAGAAAATAGAAAGAAAATAGATAATTTATTTAAATCTATAAAAATTTTCAAAATTAACTTTTTATTTTTTATCTTCCAAAATAGCATCCTCTCTTAAGCTTAAAGTTATCTTGAAATTTTTCCTAAGAAATTTATTATGTTAAAATATTTTTATGAAAATAATAACTTGGAATGTAAATGGGCTTCGTGCCATAGAGAAAAAGGGGGAACTAGATAATTTAATACAAAAATATTCCCCCGATATTATTTGTCTCCAAGAGACGAAATCAGAAATATGGCAATTAAAAGATGAGACAAAAGATAAAAAAGGATATTATTCATTTTTTGAATCAGCAAAAAATAGAAAAGGATATTCTGGGGTAGCTATATACAGTAAAAAGAATCCAGAAAAAGTTATGGCTACTATGGGTTATAAAGAAAAAGATTTTTTAGATAATGAAGGTAGGACTTTAATCTCTGAATATAAAGATTTTTATTTAATAAATTGTTATTTTCCAAATGGTGGAAAAAGTGATGAACATTTTTTATATAAATTAGAATATTATAAAAGATTTTTAAAATTAGCATTAAAACTAGAAAAAGAAAAACCAGTAATATTTTGTGGAGATGTGAATGCTACAGTAGAAGATATAGATTTAGCAAGACCAAAAGAAAATGCTGGAAAGCTTGGATGTACAAAAGAAGAGAGAGATCTCTTAAAAGAGTGGAATAAATATTTTATAGACATATGGAGAGAAAAAAATCCTAAAAAAGAAATGTATACTTGGTGGGATATGAAGACAAAAGCAAGAGATAGAAATGTTGGTTGGAGAATTGATTATTTTTTTATTTCAAAAACTTTACAAAAAAAAGTTAAAAATATAGAAATATTAAATGAAGTATACGGTTCAGATCATTGTCCAGTTTTAATAGAGATTAAATAATTTAAAACTAAAAAGCGATACATAAGTATGGCTTTTTAGTTTTATTATTATTTTAGTTTTATATTTATTTCTGCGGAATTAGATTTTATAATAAATGGCTCAGAAAATGGCACACTAAAGAAATCTACATCACACCACCATCCGACACATGATGGCGGTGGAGGAGTATATCCATTTCCTCCAGAACCTCCACCATCACCGACTTCAAATTCTACCACAGGCATTAAAGCATTAGCTTTTTGAATATTGAAATTAAAAATATTTGTTAATATAGTAGAAAAATTTGTCACTATTTTATTAGTTTTTGAATTTATATTAGTTTGATAGATATTCCAGGAGCCTGTGGTAGGATAGACTGGATTTATAGTAGAAGTCCAAGAAGGGTATATAGTTAATAAAGAAATATATTCACCTGGGGTAGCATTATTTGGAATAAATATAGAAGAAGGCAATCCCTGCTTACCAAAATAGTAGGAGCTAGATTTTATAGGATATTGTTTTTCTTCACCAAAGTTTGCTATGTAAGTTTTCACAATTGTAGGGGTAAAAATTTCTATTTGTTTATATACTCCATTGTCTAAGTTGCTGTTATACCAAAGTCTTCCTGATATAACATCTTCTATACAATAGAATTGGTCATTACAAACTTTTTTATAATTTGCTCTAATATATCCTGATCCGTCAAAAAACATACTAGTATTAGTAATACTATTTGTTTGTATAGGGTTTCCATCTGCATCCTCTATAAGACTATTTGTGTTTAAAAGCATGGCATCATTTTGATAGATAATTTTATCTGCTGTATTAAAATATAAAGTGCTATTAGGTTTAGATACTGTCCAGAATTCTAGTGGTTTTGTTTTGTCTGGATTTCCTATTTCTAATAATGGTCTAGAAAATAAAGGTCTATCTATGTTGGCTCCATTAGAACAAGCGATATGTCCTAGCCCATAGTATACAGTAGGGTATATAGTTTCTCCTGGAGAATATTCTTTTTTATCAAGTTGATATGTGATTTGCATAGTAAGAATATGTCCACCAGAAGAATTTTTAAATGATATAATATTTGTTCTGGCATAAGTATCTTTTATGCTAAAGAAAATTATACTTAGTATAAAAATGAATATAATGTTATTTCTTTTCATAAAAATTTATCTCAATTATTATTTATTTTCTTTTCTAAAAACTAATATACCGTATCCAATAAGAACAAGCACTACAACAAAAAGGAATATATATAAATTATTAATAGCTAAAACTTTTTCTTGTGAAATATTTGGATTAATATTAACTATGTCTGTAGATGAATTTGAATTTATTTCTGTTTGAGAAAGAATGTTTCCTTCATTGTTTACTATCGCAATGTTAGCTATAGCACCTGTACAATCTTTTGTTATAGGTATGATGACTTTTATATTATTCAAATCATAATTGGATATTATTTCTTTTTCGTATTCTCCACAAAGAGATTTTGTAGAATCTAAAATTTTTACCAGTATTTTATATGTATTTTTGGTTCCACCAAGTCTAGAAAGTGGAAATGAGTCCGCAGCTGAAGACCAAAATATATCTAACGTAGCATTATCACCATTTTTATAAAAAGTTTTATCTAAAATAGTATTTTGTATTGTTGCAGAATCTCCTGCAATAACATAGTGTATATAAGTTGAGATAGAAACTTTTTCACCTTTACTATTTATTAAAAATGTATCAATATCATAAGCTTGTGGTGTTTTTTGATTCGGTATTTTGAAAGTTATTTCATCCTCCCCTTTTCCTTTCACTGAAATATTTTGAAGAGCTATATCTTTTGCAACAATATCCCCAAATTGATCACGGATATGCGTAATTAATTGCAGTCTTAAATTACTTTTTAATGACATGCTACTATTAGAAATTTTACATGTGGCAAAAAGTTCTTCATTTGATGTAATGTCAACTCCTTGGGAAATAGTATATTTTGTATTTGAAGAATCATTTCCAACATATAAATAGCAAGAATTTAAGCTTACACTACTAGTGTTCTTACTGATAGTTATATATTTTTCTGGGAAACCGATTGGAGATTTTCCTAGCGGTATTCCAGAAGCATTTTGCGCTACTATAGAAATCTTATATATTCCGTCCGGAACAAATGTAGGAATAGAATATTTAATATTTATACTTTTTGAGGCATTTTCTTTAAGAGTTATGGACTCATTTGATAATTGCATATCAAGAATTTTTCCTGTAATCTTTTCTTCTAATACTATACCGTATCTTATATCTGACTGAATTCCTTGTTCATTTTCTAAAGTAAAGGAGATATTATAGGAATCATTATTTATTTTTGTATTTGTAGCATTATATATACCAACATAAGCAACAACAAAACTTCTTGTAATTTCTAGATTGTTATTTTGGGCATTTACAAAAGAAATTTTATAAACAAAGATAAGCAAAAGAAATATAAAAACTGATAATAACTTTTTCATAATAGTTAGTCTTAATGATTTTTAATTTGATTAATAAATAATAAATGAGCTTTAAGTATTCATTTATAGGTTAATTATAACAATATATCCTATAAAAGATATAAAAGTTATACACAAAAAGCTCTCTAAAAATGAAGAGAGCTTTTTAGTTATCGATTAAAAGAATAAATTAATCGTCTAAATAATTTTTTTTATGCAAAAGTTTTGTATTTTCCTTTTTTGCTTTATTTAGATTTTTAATATCATTTGGAGATTCTATAAATATTGTGTCATTATTTGCTATATTATTTTGTGGTATATTTATACCACTAAAAAATACTGTGGAAGCAAGAGCAGCACCAGAAACTCCTAAAAGAATATTTTTTTGTAATCTTTCTAATTTATATTTTCTTGTCATATTAATTTAATTTTAAATAAGTATTAAATTTTATAAATTCTATAAGCTCATATTTTTCTATTTATCCTGTGTATATTTACATATCTTATATTTCATATCTGTAAATAAGCTTATAAGTATATTTTATCAAATAAAAAAGAAAAGATATCTTTTCTTAATTATTTTCTTAATGATTAACTTAATTTATTAAAAAAGCTTTACTTTAATACCAAAATGCCTGGCAATTTTCCATCATTTGTTAAGAATTCTAACATTGCTCCACCTCCTGTAGAAATATATATATTTTTATTTTCTTTTAATTTTGCTTTTTTTAATAATACTAGAGTATCCCCCCCTCCTACTAAAATGTTCGCTTTAGTTTTTTTAAATTCTTTTAAAGTAGCAAGAGTTCCAGCGTTAAAGCCATCTTCATATATTCCAAGTGGGCCATTCATTATAATATTTCCAGCTTCATTTATTTTATTTTTTAAAATAGCAAAAGTCGCTGGTCCAATATCAGATATATAGTCCTCTTTTTTAATCTCTTTTAAAAGTTTTACTTCATTATTTTTCAAAATAGTATCAATTGGTAAAATAAGATTTTTATTTTTAACCTCTTTCAAAAACAACTTTTTAAGTGAATCTGAGATTATAAAATCCTTTTCTATAAATGATTTTCCTATTTCTATATTTAAAATATCTTTTAAAATTTGATTTGCAATTCCTCCACTTACAAATATTTTAGCTTTTAGATCTAAAAACTTTTTAATTAATGGAAGCTTGGTAGAAATCTTTGCTCCAGACAATATTAATAGAGTTTTATTTTTAGAATTTTTAGCAAGTTTTAAAGATTTTTCTAAATGTTTTATTTCTTCTTTTGCATTATCTCCTATTTTAAGGCTCTTTTTTTGTTTTTTAAATAATTTCGGAATACCTACAACAGAGGCATTATCTCTATGCATTACTGAAAAGGCATTATTTATATATTCATCTCCAAAAGATGCAAAATATTTTGTTGCATCATCCCACTCTTTACTTCCAGCTTTTGCTAATTCCCCTTTTACCCATCTAGTATTTTCTTCTACTATCAAATTATTATTTTCTTCTTTTGAAAGTTTTTTTCTTAAATATTTTTCAATAGGTTTTAAGGTTTCAGCTTTATCTCCTTTTCCGAGATGCGAAAGTATTATTATTTTATTTTTCTTTAAAAGTTTTTGTAAATAAGGAATGATAAGATCTATTCTTTTAGTATCTATTATTTTATTATTTATAATAGGCACATTTAAATCAAGTCTTAAAATTATTTTTTTCATATTTTGATATTATAGCAAGAAAATTTTATAGCTATTATAATATCTCAGTAAGTAATTTTGCGAAAATTTTTGGTTGCACAGATTCTTCATCTAATAAAACACCATCCACACCACCATGTTCTAATAT
>JBDHUS010000008.1:0-21048 GCA_039809325.1 Minisyncoccia bacterium
CTTCTCGAAAAAGACCTCCGGAGTTTTTTAAAAACTCTTCTTTTTCTTTTTCATTTTTAAATCTAATTGTTCCCCTTGGTTTATTGGGAAACTTTGGATCAGCTGGCAATAAAATGCATAATGGATCATCTTTTTTGTATCCATTTTTTTTAGACTCCAGTTGTCTCTGACGAATTTCGTCAGAGTAAGGAACAGCATTATCACATCCGACACAATCGGATGTTGATTTTTTTTGCATGTCAGTAGAGATTGACTCTCTTACGCTTTGTCTAAACTCCCCTTCTTCCTTTATGATTATTATTTGGGGTTTAGGTGCGGGAGCTGGTCTGTAAGACCTGGAAGCTCTAGCAGAACTCGATGAAGATGAAGTGGTGTTTTTTTGTGTTTGAACATTTTTATTGTTCATACGATTCACCCTATCTTCATTTTCCGCATATTCTCTGGCTTCTGTCTCAGCATCCTTCATAACCTGACGTCCGTCCTTATCTTCTTTTTGTGGACAAGTTGGACAAGCCGGATTTACAGCTGGTTGATTTTGGTTTTGGGAATTTTTATTTCCCGCATCAAAACCTGATGAAGTCCTACCTTCTTTTTCATTTCGGTAGTTATTCATGCTTTCTACAGCATCAAACGCTACGTCACGATCCTTTTCAATGTTATATACCTCATTTGAGGCATCTTTTAACTTCTTGTAAGGATTTTCAGCTTTTTTGTTTTTTGAAAATAGTGAAACCTCGTCTTCACTATTTTTATTATTTTTATTACAGGTACTTATACCTATAATAATAGAGATCAGTAGTGCTACTCCTACTGCACCATAAATGTACTGTCTTGTTGTCATTTTTTAATTTTAAAATTTTAAAGATATTATTTAGACATTTGAAAGAAAAATATTATTCTTCACTCAAATGTCTAAATAATTAAAATAAAAACTATATAAATACTTTGTTTAACCATTTTTCAAATAACATTAATATCTTTAATAGCTTAGCATAATGCAAATAATTTGTCAAGATTAAATATTTCTTTCTCTAAATGTTTTCTTTTAAAAAGAAATAAAAAGCCTTTAATTAAAGGCTTTTTATTTATACTTATTAAAATACTACTCTATCATTATACCTGTACTACATTCTACTAAAGTGCCAATACTTGTTTGACAAACTTTTTCATAATTTTTACAAGAAACATGATTTTCTGGGTCGTTAAAATTTTCTCCTAATTTATAACAAATTCCTCTATTCGCATTTGGTACTTCAGAATATAAATTTTGAGTAGCTCGTACACGAGAAAGTCCGTATACGGCTAAAATTACTACTATTGAAAACATTATTAGGATTAAGACTTTATGAGTCAATTTATGAGTATTATGAAGTTCATTTAAATTTTTTAAATATTCTTTAGCCATAAAAATTTGAATAAATATTATATTAAAAAATATTTATTTATATATAAATTATAGAATAAATAAAATAAAATTAAAAAAGTTATACACATATTTCATTATGATATAATTGCTCTATGAATGACTCAAAAAAAGATGATAAAAATAGAAATAAAATCTTTAATGCTTTAAATTTTCAAAGTGATGAAGAAGTTGATAAGATTAATAGCTTTTTATCTACTTTAAATAAAGAAGAAGAAGAGAGTTTTGTCAAAAGAGAGGCGGACAAATATCTTTTACCTTATATAGATCTTAAAGGCATGGCTCCAGAGCCTGACGCTTTGAAACAAATTAAAGAAGAGGATGCTAGAAACGCAGAAATTGTAGCATTTAAACAAGTCGGAAGTAAGCTTTATGTGGCAATGTTTAATCCAAACACTGAAAAAGTAGCTGAAATATTAAAAAATTTAAGCAATCATGGCTTTGAAATTATAAAATTTATGGCATCTCATGCTTCTTTAGAGCATGTATGGAATAGATATTCTGATATAGTTGAAACAAAAGCAGAAATCGCTGGTATTCTTGATATAAATTCAGAAGTTTTAAAAGAAATAATATCTAATATAGAAACTCTTGATGATTTAAAAAATTCTATACTAGCTATAGCTAATGGATCTAAAAATTTTAGAATTTCTAGAATTATAGAATTAATTATTTCAGGAGGTCTTCATTTTAAAGTCTCAGATATACATATAGAACCAGAAAAAGAAAAAGTTAGAATTCGATATAGAATAGATGGAGAACTTGTCGATATATGTTTTATAGATTATCCTACTATGAAATTAATTAATTCAAGATTAAAATTATTGTCTGGATTAAAACTTTCTATGACTCAAAATGCACAAGATGGAAGATTTTCTATTATAGATAATAAAATAGAAATAGAAGTTCGTGTATCTTTAATACCAAATAATTATGGAGAAAGCTTTGTAATGAGACTTCTTGATCCAAGAAACATTATGACAAATATTGAATCTCTTGGTATGAGTTCTCAGCTTTTTGATATTGTAGAAAGAGCTATAGAAAAACCAAATGGGATTATTCTTACAACTGGTCCAACAGGATCTGGAAAGACAACCACTCTTTATGCTTTTGTTCAAAGATTATATTCTCCTGGGATAAAAATAATTACAATTGAAGATCCTATCGAATATCATTTGTCTGGAATAGTACAAACTCAAGTTGAAGAAGATAAAGGATATACATTTCTTTCTGGACTTCGCGCGGCCATGAGACAAGACCCTGATATTATGTTAGTTGGAGAAATTCGTGATGAAGATACTGCAAAGGTAGCAATAAATGCAGCTCTTACAGGACATTTAGTATTTTCAACTCTTCACACCAATAATGCAGCAGGAACTATACCTCGCCTTTTAGAGCTTGGCGCAAATCCCGGAACTCTAGCTTCGGCATTGTCTCTATCTCTTGCACAAAGACTTGTAAGAAAACTATGTCCAAATTGTAAAGAAAAAATAATAACAACAGAAAAACAAAGTAAACAAATTACAAATATATTAGGAATAATGATATCAAATCATAAAGATGAAGCTTTGGAAAATGTTTCGCCAAAAAATAATTATGAAATATATAAAGCAAATGAGTTGGGGTGTGAAAAATGTACAGGAGGATATAAAGGAAGAATGGGTATTTTTGAAGCAATAATGATGGACAGAGTAATATCTGATGCTATTATAGAAGAAAAGGTTATTAATGAAAGAAAAATAAGAGATTTAGCAACTTCTCAAAGAATACCAACAATGAGAGAAGATGGTATAATAAAAGTATTAAAGGGAGAGACAAGTTATGAAGAGCTTAGTAGTGTTGTAGATCTTTATGAAGAGTAATTCTTTTATAAAACAAAACCACATAGATCTCTAAACAACCTCTTGGTGAAGAATACTTTTGCATAACGATAGACACAGTATAGGACAAACCTAACCAAGTCGTCGTCTGCTTAAAAAAGTGTAAGGCGAAAGCCTTAATTGTTTAGAGATCTATGTGGTTTTGTACAAGAATAAATACAGATTTAAATATTAAATAATTTATTTATAAGTTTCTTCTTTTAGTATATCACAATAGAAACTTTTGTCAAGTAATTCTTTGAAACTCTTTTTAGATGCTAAAATATAAATATTATGGGAAATAAAGATATAGAATCAGATAAAATAAAAGAAGAAAATAGTTATCTTGATCAAGCACTTCGCCCGAGTATTTGGGAGGATTATATTGGACAAAAAACTATAAAAGATAATCTTGAAATATTAATTCAAGCTGCCAAAGAAAGAAATTCATCCCCTGAACATATTCTTTTTTATGGTCCTCCTGGGCTTGGTAAGACCACTCTTTCAAATCTAGTAGCAAAAGAATTAAATACAAATATGCGCGTGACTTCAGGACCTGCTATTATGAAAGTAGGAGATTTGGCAGCTATACTTACTAATCTTACTCCTGGAGATGTCTTATTTATTGATGAAATACATAGATTAAATAAAATGATAGAGGAAGTACTTTATCCAGCAATGGAAAGTGGTAAGCTTGATATTATTATAGGTAAAGGCCCATCTGCTCGCACAATACAACTTGATTTACCAAATTTTACTTTAATTGGAGCAACTACTCGTATTTCTCTTTTATCATCTCCTTTACGTTCTAGATTTTCTGGTGGTATACATAGACTTCAATATTATACTGAGGAAGAGATCGCGCGAATTGTAAAAAACTCTGCAAAAATTTTAGGAATAGAAATAACAGATGAGGCAGCGGAAGAAATATCAAAAAGATCCAGATTTACTCCAAGAATTGCAAATTACTTTTTAAAGAGATGTCGAGATTATGCTCAAATAAATAAAGCTATCATAGATATAGATGTAGTTAATAATACTTTAAATATGCTTGAGATAGATAATGTTGGTCTTGGTATAGCAGAGAGGATGCTACTTAATACTCTTATAAATACTTTTCCAGATAAGGCTGTAGGACTAAATACTCTTGCTGCCTCAATTGGAGAAGAAGAAAATACTATTGAAGATGTAATAGAGCCGTATTTATTACAAATTGGATTTATAGAAAGAACAACTCGTGGAAGAATAGCGACAAGTAAAGCAAAAGAACATTTGAAGAAATAATTATAAAAATATATGAGTAAAATTTTAGGTATTGATCCTGGATATGATAGAGTTGGGATTTGTATTTTAGAAAAAGTTTCAGTAAATGAAAATAAAATTATATTTTCAGAATGTTTTGAAACAAATAAAAAGAAAGAAATAAATGAAAGAATTTTTGAAATTTGTGAAAATTTAGAAAAAATAATTTTAAAATATTCTCCTAGTGAGCTCGCAATTGAAAAACTTTTTTTTACAAATAATCAAAAAACTGTAATGGGCGTCTCAGAAGCAAGAGGTGCAATTATTTATCTTTCTCAAAAAATGAATCTTAAAATCTCAGAATATACACCCCTTCAAATAAAAATAGCTTTAACTGGGTATGGTAAGGCTACAAAAGATCAAATATATTTCATGCTTAAAAAAGTATTGAAAATAAAGACTGAAAATAGGAAAAATCTAGACGACGAATATGATGCTATTGCTGTAGCTTATACTCATTCTGTAAGTCAAAAATAGTTATTAACATCTATCATTAAAAATACTTGAATTTTTCTTTATTTTATTTATAATACTCAAAATAAATAATATAATAAAATTTATGGCAAGAAAAAATATTTCAAAAAACGATTCATTTGATAAAAGAGATGATGATGAAATGGAAGAATTAGGAGAAAATGAAAAAGAATTTAATCCAGATTCTCTTGATGATGCTCTGGAAGAAGAAAATGACTTTGAAAATGAAGATGATGAGAGTTTAGACTCTTTGGAAGAAGAAGAGGAGGAATTAAATGAGAGAGATATGACAGATGAAGAAGATAGCCCTTTTTGGAAATTATAAAAACAAAGAAAACTCTACATTTTTATTTATATAAAACTATTTTTACAAACTTTTTCTTTCCTATTTTAAATATTCCAGAATAGACTTTTACTTTTGTGTCTGTTAAAATGTTTTCATTTTCAACTCCTTCTTCTTCTTTTATTTCTTTTATAGAATTTGTTTCTATCAATCTTTTTGCTTCTGATTTTGATTTTATTAATTTATTGATAACAAAAATATCTAATAATTCTTTACCTTCATTCTTTTCATCTATTTTAATTTCCAAAATATTATCTGGTGTTTTTCCTTTTTGAAATGTTTCTATAAAATTATTCTCAGCTGCTTTTGCTATTTTATCATTATGATAAATACCAACTATTGTTTTTGCTAATTTTATTTTTAAATCTCTTGGATTATTATTTTTATCTTTTAAAAACTCTTCTGCTTCTTTCAATTCTTCTTCTTCTACATCTGTACAAAGTTCCATATATTTTAAAATAAGTTCATCTTTCATTGCCATCACCTTTCCAAACATATCATTTGGCTCATCTATAATATTAATAACATTTCCAATGGAAGTGCTCATTTTTTCTCCATTAGTACCTTCAAGCATTTTACAAGTAATAATATTTTGTTTTTTTAATCCATAAAAATCTTGTAATACTCTACCTGCTTTTAAATTAAAAAGCTGATCAAAACCGCCTACTTCTACATCAGCTTTTACCACGACAGAATCATATCCTTGCATAAGCGGATATAAGAATTCACGAAGAGATATTTCTTTTCCATTTTCAAATCTTTCCTTAAAATTTCTCCTAGAAAGCATCTGGCTTACAGTAAAACATTCTGATAATCCTAAAATATCTTGCATTGTTAATTTTGAAAGCCAGTCATTGTTATAAACAAATTCTACCTTATTAATATCAAGTATTTTTGCTATTTGATTTTTATAATCTTTTAAATTTTCGTCTATTTCTACTTTTGTTAAGATCGGCCTCTTATCACTTTTATCTGAAGCATCTCCTATTTGTGCTGTAAAATCTCCTATTATTAATACAATAGTGTGGCCTAATTTTTGAAATTCTCTTAATTTACGGAGTGGAACTGCTCTACCTAAATGTATTTTTGGACCTGTTGGATCTATACCAAATTTAATACGAAGATTTGTACCACTTAACAAATCTTTTTTTAATTCTTCTTTATTTATGATATCTTCTACTCCACGAGTTAAGAGTTTTTCTATTTTTTCTTCATCTATTATTATATTAGTATCTTTTATAGCCATAAATTTATTATAATAATAATTATATCATTAAACCTCCTTTCTTTAAAGCCTACAAAAATATAAAAAAACAAAATAAAATATGATAAAATTAAAAAATAAACTTATAAAAATAATGAATTCTCTTAAAAAAAATATTCATAATACAAAAGAAATAAATAAAAAGAAAAAAATAAACAAAAAAAGAAAATTTATATTAAAACTTTCTAAAAATATTTTTTTTATTTTATTTTCTATTTTATTAATAATAATTGCTATTATTGCTATTTATATAGCTACAATAAATATTCCTGATTTTTCAAATTTTGCTAATAGAAAAATTGATAATTCTACACAGATTTATGATAAAACAGGAAAAATTCTACTTTATGATGTTCATGGTGATATAAAAAGAATACAAATACCTTCTGAGGAGATTCCAAAGTATGTTAAGGATGCTACAATAGCTATAGAAGATAAATATTTTTATGAACATCGTGGTATAAGACCAACCTCTATAATTAGAGCTATTATAGCCAATATTAAAGCAGGAGCTTTTGTACAAGGCGGATCTACAATAGATCAACAAGTTATTAAAAATGCTCTACTAACAAGAGAAAAAAAAATTATTCGTAAAATAACTGAATGGGCTATGGCTATTAAATTAGATTCGCAATTATCAAAAGATGCTATTCTTACTATTTATTTAAATGATAATGCATATGGTGGTACTATTTATGGAATTCAAACCGCAGCTAAATATTTTTTTGGAAAAGATGCAAAAGATTTAACTCTTGCTGAAGCTGTTTATTTAGCAGCTATCCCAAATGCTCCTTCTTATTATTCTCCATATGGTAATCACATAGACGAGTTGGAAACAAGAAAGAATCTTATTCTTAACTTAATGTTTAATCAAAAAAAAATAACAGGAGAAGAATATCAAAAAGCTTTGGATGAAAAAGTTTTATGGCAAAAAAATGTTGAGAATGGAAAAGCTATGCATTTTGTATTTTTTGTAAGAGATTATTTAGAAAAAAAATATGGCAAAGATGTTGTAGACAAAGGTGGATTGAAAGTTATAACAACTCTAGATTACAATTATCAATCAAAAGCTGAAGAAATAGTAAATAAATATGCACTACAAAATGCGAAAGCTTATCATGCTACTAATGCTGGTCTTATAGCATTAGATCCTAAAACAGGCCAAATCTTAACAATGGTTGGGTCAAGAGATTACTTTGATGAAGAAATACCTGGAAACTTTAATGTTACTACAGCAGGAAGACAACCAGGATCTTCTTTTAAACCTATAGTTTATGCAACTCTATTTATGGATGGTTATACTCCTGACACAATTCTATTCGATGTTCCTACAGAATTTAGTACTACTTGTTATTATAATAGTATACCTTTACCAGGATATAGCGAAGATAATTGTTATCATCCTCAAAATTATGATGGTACTTTTAGAGGTCCTGTTACAATAAGAGAAGCTTTAGCTCAATCTTTAAATATACCAGCTGTAAAAACTTTGTATCTTGCTGGTATAAAAAATTCTATTTCTACAGCTCAAAAACTTGGTATATCTAGTTTAGATATAAATGGTAATTATGGATTATCTTTAGTTCTTGGGTCTGGTGAAGTATCTTTATTAGAAATGACTAATGCTTATGCAACTTTTGGAAATGAAGGTGTTTATAATCATTATTCTTTTATTTTAAAAGTATCTGATAATGAAGGAAATATTTTAGAAGAATATAAACAAAACAATATAACAGCTTTACCAAATTATGTTGCAAATGAAATAAATAGTATTCTTTCAGACAATAACGCTAGAACTCCTCTTTATGGGCCTAATTCTGGCCTATACTTTCAAGGAAGAGATGTTGCTGCTAAAACAGGAACAACTAATGAATATAGAGATACTTGGACTATAGGATATACTCCATATATAGCAGTTGGAGTCTGGGCAGGAAATAATGATAATTCTAGAATAAATAAAGGAATGTCTGGAATGGTTGCTGTACCTATGTGGAGTGAATTTATGAGAAATATTATTAATGATTTTCCTAATGAGTCTTTTAATGAATATACACTGCCAAATGATATGAAAATAGAAAATAACACTCCTCCAGTTAAAGGAATTTACTGTTATAGTGAAAATAATATGAATTATAGTTATTCTATACTATCCACAAAAGACCCTCAATATAATTTATGGAAAATACCTACAGATATATGGATGAGTACTTCTTTTTGTCCATTTTCTGGAGTGTATGGTGGTGATTTAAATAATAATTCTTCAACTTCAGAAAACATAAATACTGATGAAAATTTATTGAATATAGATATACCAACTACAACTTTATCTAATTAATTTTAGCTCAAATCCTGTTTCTTTTTTAAAAGAAATCATTTTATCTTTTGTTATATTGTTATTAATAAAAAAGTTTATACTTGATTTAATATTTATAATTCTTATTTCTTTTTTTTTAATATCTATAATTAAATTATTTTTATCTAAATTTAATTTTAATTCATTTTGAAAATAAAAAATAATTTTTTCTTCTATTTCTTTTCTAGAGTTTATTTTATCAATATATTTTGAAAATAAATTTTTAATATTATTTATCATTATTTTATTTATTTAAAGGCATTAATAAATATGTAAAACTTTCATCATTTTTATCTTTTATAAACATAGGTCTCATACTTTGAGTAAAAAAAAGTTCTATTTCATCACCTAATATATGATTAAGACCTTCTAGAAAATAATTACTATTATAGCTTGCCTTCAATTCTTCTCCATTCATTTTTTTTAATATAATTTCTTTATCTAAAATACCAACTTTATCATTTTTAGAATTAATTTTTACTATATTTTCTTTTTTATTTATTTCGAAATCTATATAAGAGTAATTATTAACAAATACAGTAGATAAATTTAATGTACTTTTTAATTCTAATTTATCAATTTCTATATTTGTTATCCATTCTTTTGGAAATAACTGTTTATAGTCTGGAAAATTCCCATTTATAGATCTTATAGCTAGTATTGTATTTTTATTTTGTATTGTTAATATATTATCATTACTATAAAGTTCTATTTCAAAATCATCTTCAATTTCTTCTTCTTTCATACTTTCTAAAATAGATATTTTTTCATTTATGTTTTTTTGAGAAATTAAAATATTTATATCTTCTTGATTATTTTTAAAATTAATTTTCTTTTCTGCTAATCTAAAAGAGTCTGTAGCAACTGAAAATAGTTCATTCCCTCTTGTATATATATAAATAGATGATATTTCCGGCTTTATTTCTGATGTTGATGCACAAAATGATACAGATCTTATCAAATCTATATATGTTTTTAATTTAATACTAGTTAGATATTTTCCTATTTGTGGTATTTTTGGGAAATCTTCTAATTTTGTAGTTTTTAATTGTATTTTATTTTTAAAGTAAGAAATAATAAAAATATCATCAACTAATTCACATAGTATATTTGTATCTATGTTTGAAAAATAATTTGAAATTTTTACTAATACATCTCCACTTATTAAACATTCTCCATTTAATATTCCTTTCATTGAAACAGATTTTTCACAGGTTAATTCTAAATTTGTAGCCCTCATTATTAAATTATTATCTTCACTCTTTATATATATATTATTTAAATATGTATTTAAAGAATTTTTATTTCTAGCCTTACCTACTTGATTAATGATTTTAAATAATTTAATAGAATTTATTTCAAATTTCATAGTTTTTACTTTTTAATAATTATATAAGATTATAAGCAATTTTCAAACTGTATGTTATATAACTTTATCACCAGTTGTTTTAATATTAATATTTACTTTTTAATAATTAATATATAATTATGTTTATAATGTTGAAAACTAAAAATAATCTTATTTTACAGTATTATTATAAGATTTTTATAACAATAAGTATCTAGTTAATGTATAAAAATACTTTAAAAAGATTTACAAAATAAAATAATATGTCATAAAATTAAAAATAATAAAATATTATTCACAATTCTTTATTAAAAATTATAAAGTAATCAACATGTAATTAACAAGTTTTAAAGTATTTTAAATTCTACTTTAGAATATTATATATATCTTCTATTTCTTTGTTTAAATAAGGATCATCTTTTCTTTCTTTTTTAATTTTTTCATAAGAATGTATAACTGTTGTATGATCTTTTCCACCCAACTTTTCTCCTATAGTAGGATAAGAAACATCAAAATACTCCCTTAAAATATACATAACTATCTGTCTTGGCTTTACAATATCTTTTCTTCGTGTTTTATTATAAATAAAAGATGGCTGTATATTATAATATTCTGCTACAGTTTTAGATACTTCAGATATAGACACATTTTTCTTTGTTCTAACATTGTTTTTAATTAAATTTTTAATACTTAATAAAGTTACTTTTTGATCAAAAAGCTCTATTTGTGCTTGTATAAAATTTATAATACCTTCTAATTCTCTTACATTTCCACTAATATTTTCAGCAACATATTCTACAACACCATCTTCTACTTTTTCATGATTTTTAATTTTAGAAGTTATAATATTAATCCTAGATTCATAATCTGGCACTCCTATATCAACTATCATCCCTTGACTAAATCTAGATTTTAATCTATCTTCCAAACCTACTATAAAATTTGGATGTTTATCAGAAGAAAATATAATTTGTTTATTATCATTATGTAAACTATTGAATAAATGGAATAATTCTTCCTGAGTTTTTTCTTTACCATTTATAAATTGTATATCGTCCATTATAAAAACATCATATTTTTTATATTTTTCCTTAAAAATATTCATTTTTTGAGTATTTAATGCAGAAACAAATTCTAAATAATACTTTTCAAGAGATGTATAAAATATTTTTTTATCAGAATAAACATTTTTTATAGCATTTCCTATAGCTTGTATAAGATGTGTTTTTCCTAATCCTGTATTGCCATATATAAATAAAGGATTATATATTATTCCAGGATTTTTAATAATTGCTTGAGAAGCAGCATAAGCTAATTCATTAAATCCTCCTACTATAAAATTATTAAATGTGTATTTTTGATTTAAACCATCATCTTTATTAATATAAAGATCTTGTAGAGGTAAAGAATTAGTAGGTTCTATAAGCTTATTTTTGGCTTGTGCGGCTTTTTTTTGTAATGTTTCTAGTTTTACTGTATGAAATTCTACAGCTCTTACCTCATCATGAATTTCTCTTAATATTCTTAGTATAAATTTATGATGTTTTTGTAAAAGCCATTCTTTTACAAAATCATTAGGAACCCCAATAACAACAGTACCTTCTTTATAATTTATAATTTGAGTATTTTTGAACCAAGTATTAAAATTAACACGGGATAATTCTAACTCTATTCTCGATAATGCCATATCCCAAATTTGTTTGTAATCCATAGTTTTTAGAAATAGTTTTAGAATTAATTGAAAGGAAATCTGATATTGCCTTCTATTATACAAAAGAATAAAAAAATACACAAACTTTTAACTTTTGGTATATAATATTTATATATAAATATATGGAAAATCTAAATAATAATACAGAAACTATTAAAAAAGAAGAATATGCAGGAAAAAATAAGAAATTATCCCTGGAAGATCTTGATAAAAAATATATTATAAATAGTGGAGATTTATCAAATGATTATAATTATCCAAACCTTGAAAACGTTAAGATTGAAAGTGATTTGGGAGAAAATTTAGAGTTGGAAAAAGTAAAACTAGAAGAAGAATTTAGAAAAAACTTAGATGTTTTTGCTAAAAAATTTGACACAATAATAAGTCAACTCCAAAAAATTCAAGAAAAATCAATAATAAAAAAACATAAAAAAGAAAATAATAATTTCTTTAAAAAAATATTTAGTAATTCCGGAGTAAGACTTACTGAAAAATTACAAGATAGTAAGAGTGTTATTTTAAAAGGAGGAAATGAAGAAAAGGAAGATTTTTTAAAGAGAAACGATAATCTCTCAGAAGAAGAAATAAAAGAAGCTGAAGATTTGTTTAATCAGTTTGATGGGTTAAAGAAAGAAAGGAAAGAGGTGGAGAGGATTTATACAGAAAAATTGCAAGATTTTTTTAATAATATATATAATTCTAACAAATAAAAGACTTGTTTTTTTGGTAAATTTGTTATATATTATAGAAAATTAATCAAAAACAAATTTATGGCATCAGGAGGAGTAACTTATAAACCAAAAAATAAAAAAAGATATACTACACACGGTTTCTTAACAAGAATGAGTTCAAAAAGTGGAAAAAAAATAATTAATTCTAGAAGAATTAGTGGTAGGAAAAAGTTATCTGTTTCAGAAGAAAAAAATGTCTTGGTAAAAAGACTGAATATAGTCAAATCAAGTAAAGGAAAAGTTTTACAGAAAAAAGGTTTAAATAAATAAATTAAATGTTTAAAAAAAGATTTAAATTAAACTCTACTGAAATAAAAGATGTTTTTATAAAAAATACACCTTATAAGGTCATAAGAGGTATTTTTTTTGATATAAAGGTTTATTCTTTTAAATATGATAATAATACTAATCTCAAAATTACTATTATAATATCATCTAAAAACTTTAAAAAAGCAGTAGTGAGAAATAAAATAAAAAGAAGATTATACGCTATATTAGAAAATTGGATAAAAGAAAATTTTAATATTAAAAATACTTTTATTATTTTTTATATTAAAAAAGAGATTTTAAGTATATCATTTTTAGATTTAAAAAAAGAAGTGTATAATAGTTTAAATAATATATAAAAATCATTTTATGTTTCATACTTTTTTTACAGAGCCAATCTATAATATTGTAGTTTTTTTCTTAAATTTAATACCAAATCATGATGTCGGTATAGCTATAATACTGACTACTATTTTAATAAAATTAATTTTATTAAAACCAAATTTATCTTCTCAAAAGAGTAATTATTTAATGAGAGAAGCACAAGTAGATATAGAAGATATAAAAAATAAATATAAAGGAGATAATAAAAAAATAGCAGAAGAGACAATGAATTTATATAAAAAGAAAAATATAAAACCTTTTTCTAATTTTTTGGTTTTACTTATTCAAATACCTATATTTTTTGCTTTATATTATGTTTTTAGAGATGGCGTAATAAACAATCCAAACTCTTTATATTTTTTTAATAAATTTCCAGAAAATATAAAGCATTTAGCATTTGGATTTTTAGATCTTTCTCAAAAATATTGGGGAGTAGGAGTTATTACTGGGATTACTATGTTTATTTTTGCAAAGAGGCAAGCAAATATCTTTAAAAAAATATCTAATAAAAAAGAAAATAAAAAAGATGATAGTTTTCAAGCTGTTTTTGCTAAAAATATGCAAACACAAATGGTATATTTTTTTCCTATATTATCTGGACTTTCTGCAGCAGTACTTCCATCAGTATTAGGAGTTTATTGGACTACAAATAATATATTAAATATTTTGCAAGATATATATATTAAAAGAAAATTAAATATAGAAGGATTTATCAAAGAGCATCAAAATAAAAAATAAATATTTTAATCACCACTCTCACTATTTAATATATTTGCAATATTTAATGTCCAAAGTGATCCATCATTTTTATTTATAAAAGCTAAATGAGTTTTTAAATTGTTTATATTAAGATTTTTTCCATCAATAATATCTCCATACTCACTATCATTACGAATATCAAATAGTAATTGCCCATAAGGATAATCATTATTTACAACATATAAATTATCATCCCAAGTAGTCATGCCTTGATACCAAGCATCTGGGAGCCCGTATTCATATGTTTTTATTTCCTTTGGTACAGAACATATTATTATATTTTCTCCATCACTATCATTTTGACCACATTTATCAATCAAAGTATTAAAATTCAAAGAAGATAAATCATAATCTGTAAAAGATTTATTATCAAAAGATTTTTTATAAGTTTTTAGCCCGTTTCCAGTCATTATAGATACTAAAATACTACTATTATTTATATTAAAATACATTCCGTTATGATTTCCGTATACTTGACTAAGTTTACCTAAAGATGAGCTTCCAGTATTTAATTTATATAAATTATTTACTTCATAATATGTTGGGGTTGTATAAGCATATACGGTGCCATTATTTAATAAAGATAATTTCCAATATGATAACTCTGAAGAATAAATTCTACTTCCATAAGTTTCATTTACATCATCTATATAATACCAATCTGTATAAAAATCAGAAAATCCGTTCGTAGTTTTATTTTTTGTTACTATATATAGTAATTTTTTAGCATCAGGAGAAGTAGTTATAAATTTTATATTATCTGGTAAGTTTGCAATATTTAGAAGGTTAGCAGTGGATCCATGATATTCTGGTACTGTTGCGGATACGGTTTTAATTGTATTACCTTCTGCATATTGCATGAATACCCTGCTCTTTCCTCCGTTTTTATCATTCATAAAGTATGCTCTCACCACATCTGGATAAGATTTTTCTGTAACTTGTACAGGAGAAGATTGAGGATCCCATAAATCTTTTTCATAAACATATCCTGTCTCACTATCTACGAATTGTAAAATAGTTTTATTGTCTGTTCCAGTTTTTTCTTCACCAGTTTCTTCATCTATATATTTGTAAGTATAAGTTTTGTTATAAAATCCATAACCTGCAACTGGTCTATCCCATACTTTTATTAATCCTTCAAAATAATAATCTCCAATTACACTATTTTCACCTTCATTTGTATTGTCATTATTATACCCATTATTTCCACCAAAGATACTATTAAATAAATTACTAAAACTAAAAGTAGGTAGACCAGGATTTCCACTATTGTTAGTATTTGTATTTTCCTTTTTATTAAAAAATAAGAAATAAACAAGTAAACCAAACACTAATACTGCTAAAGTAATAATAACTATTTCTTTTTTATATTTTTTAAAAAAAGATTTTGATTCCTCCTTTGGTATTTGGTTTTGAATTAATTCTTGCTCCATATTTTTATCTTCCGTTATATGACCAATGAATATTATCTTTCGTACCTAAATTATTATAAAAACCAACTCCAAATTTACCACCATTTTCTTTTAACCATTTAAATTCTTCACTTGTACATGTACCTTCTTTTTTACACATGCCAATAGTTGCATTTGTAAAATCCACAGCCATTCCTGTCATGTGATTACTACAACCAGAAGCACACTCCCCAGAAGTTCTTCCACATAGTTCTTTCTGGTAGTTTTGAGTTCTGTATGAAGATGTTACTTCTATTTCTTTGTTGAATTTTGCTTTGTATGCCTCATTTAAACTTACTAAACTATCTAAAAATTCTTTTTTAACGGTACATCTTGT
The DNA here is from genome assembly GCA_039809325.1 of Minisyncoccia bacterium. GTDB lineage: Bacteria > Patescibacteriota > Minisyncoccia > Phycocordibacterales > UBA5272 > UBA5272. The sequence continues at coordinate 16,007 of JBDHUS010000008.1, forward strand.
TGGATTAGCACTATTTTCATTACACTTTATTTTTCCCGACAAACTTACCAAATCTGAAGATTTTAAGTCTTTAACTAGGGTTGTACAGGCCTGAGACCCATATAATGATCCACCACCCGTTGATCCTTTACAATCACTAGAGGCTGCAAAAGCCTGTTTTTTGCCATCCGCAGTAGTTCCTTCCCCTGGACCTCCATTATATGAAGCTATCAAGTTTGCATTTCCAGTGTCAAATGTATACCCTTCTATATTTTGTATGGTCCCACTAAGATTAAATCCAATAGATGGTCTACTTTTACTTTGAAGTAAAGATTGTTTTGATTTTATAACTTTTGCAGCACATGAAATTTGTTTATAACCAGTACTTTTCCAATCAGAGTCACAACCCGCACTACTTGCTGTACCATCTAATATTTGCATTAAGCCATATGCGTTAGCAGGACTCGTAACAGATAAACTACTACAAGCTCCGGACTCTTGTGTACCTATAGCCATAAGAAAATCTTTTGGTACACCTGACTCTGATGCTACTTTTGTAAATTCAGCATCATATTTTTTACATCCAGAGTTTGCCCCACTTCCTTCCCACGGTTTTTCTTTTTGATATCCTTGTACTTTTTGTACATAATTTTGAGTCTCTTTAAAACCTCCTGGATTTATAGGACATTGCCAAGCATATGCTGAAGTATAAGCTCCAGATCCTCCTCTAGTTCCACCATTATTTACTCCTTCAAGTCTAACTTTTCCAATATATTGTGTTGCCACTGTCCACCCTGTTAAATCTGGGTTAATAAACGAAAGGATAGCATAAGCAAAGATAAAAACAATTAGAGCTGTTCCTGCTGTTTTAATATAACTTCTACCTTTTGTTTGATCATAAATATTATCAAATGTTCCTTTAATTACAGCTCCTTGAAGGAGTCTATAAATAACCAATAAAACAATAGCTACAGCCATTACTGTTAATAAATAATTAAAAACTGATCCTACATCTCTTGTGTTTTGATTATCAAAAGTCTTTACATTCTCTGATCCGTCAAAAGAAGAAACATATTTATAGGTTTCATTTGCCCTAGTATATACATCACCACTTTCAGAAGATGTTGAGTTTGTAGAGCTAGAAGTTGTACTTGTCTGTGAATAGGCAAAGTTAAAGACCAGACTTAAACAAATAAGTAATACTCCGAAAGCTAAAGATTTTTTAATCATAATAACTATATTTTAACACACGAAAAACTATTATTATTTAAAGACAAAATTTATATTTTCTTCACTAGATTGCAAAGTTTTGATTTTATTAGTGACTTTTACACCGACTCCAAAATTATTATAAGCAGTTGTGGGTGCAGAATATGAAAACAGGTTTGTAGAGTTTACATTTCCAGGGATTTTATTTACTGACCAAATATATGAAATGCTTGAGTCATTACTTCTATTTACAGAAAAATAGAATGGTTCAGCAATAATATTAAAGCTTTCACCTCTTGATACTGCATAATTTTCATATCTTTTATTGATTGCGTTCGCATAAGTGAGTATAGGATTACCAAGGTCTTTGTATAGAAAAGCTTTAGATATTCTTGGATAAATAGTTATTCTTTTTGTGGCAAGTAGAGTTTCAAGTGTATTGTTTGTATAGACTTTTAACTCTACAATATTTTGGTTTACTAATTCATCTAGCGGAAAAATTAAAAAACTACTCCCAGTCTTTGAATATGTATTACTATAATAATCATTTATTTCCCAAGAATAAAAAAATTTTGATGCATCAAATGTTCCAGCTGGAGTATTTACTTCTACACTTGCCATCACTTTTATAGCCGCTTCTTCTCCAGGAAGAGGTTTTCCTTCATAAAATGGTGGTACATAACTATCAAGGACCTGCCAATCAAGATTTATATTTGTACTTACTCCAAAGCTTTGAGCTGAAACTTTTAAAATAAATATGGGTGCTACAAGTATGAAAATAAAAAATATTTTAAGTGCTGTGTCTATTTTTTTCATTATAAGTATTATACCAAACAATTACACCCCTGCATTTTTTTCTTCTCTTTTTCTTTTTGCTTCTAGAAGCTGTTGGGGGTTAGTTGTTACAATTTGATCCTCAACATATGAAGAAATAACCTTAATAGCCACATGTTTTTGGCCAGCGAAGAAAATACCCTCTCCTACTCCTGACTCAAGTAAAAGATATTTTTCTTCATCTGTTAGATTAAAAGTTTTTTGTACCAAGTCAATAGTTGAAGGAGATTGTTTTAATAATAATTGCATACTAGAGTTGGTAATAATAGGAAGCCCATATGGAGAACGAAGAAAGTCTCCAACATCTTGTGTAATAGTAGCAAGTCCTAAATAATATTTTCTTCCTCTTTTTGCCATACCAAAAAGAAAAGATGCCGTATCTTCATTTTTCATCATTATCCAGGCTTCGTCTATAATCAAAAGTCTTTTTCTTAATTCTTTTCTAACTTCTCCCCATATAAAATGTGTAATAATATACATGGCAACAGGTTTAAGTTCATCTTCCATGTCGCGAATTGAGAAACAGATTAATTTTTTATTGATATCAACATTTGAAGGTTGTCCTATAAATCCAGACCATATTCCATCAATATATTTTGATAGTCTTTGAGAAATACTTTGAGATCCTTCTATACCAGACAAGACATCTGCAAAATCTCTTAAAAGCGGGAATTCTACTCCTTCTAGACTTTCTGTTTCGGAAGTTATATCTTTTATCGCATAAGTTTCTGTGAGCGCTCTATCTACTATAGAATCTTCCTCTGGAGTAAGTCCTCCAAGCATAACTCTCATAAGTCCTACAAGATTTATAATATTACTTCTTAATACTTCAGAAACAGACTCGTCTTCAGTAGGAATCGGTAAATCAAAAGGATTGATATGATGATCTGAATTAAGTGAAATATCAAAATATCTTCCACCTACAGACTCAGCTAAATATTCATATTCCTTTTCAGGATCAATAATTATTATATTTGTATCAAACATTAATGTTCTTAAAATTTCTAATTTTGTATAATAAGATTTTCCAGAACCAGAAACTGCAAATACCATACTATTATAATTTTCAAGAGAAAATCTATCAAATAGTATAAGAGAGCCATTATGTCTATTTAATCCATATAAAATACCCTTATCAGAAGATAGATCAAAAGATACAAAAGGAAAAAAAGATGACAATGGTGAAGTGTTCAATTGATTCGTAATCCTTAATTCATCAGTAGCAAAAGGAAAAACTGTTTTCAAAGCTTCTTCTTGTTGAAAAAGTGCTGGGCGTATATATATAAGTCTACTTTCTGTTAAGTTTTTTATTTCGGTTTCTGTTCTTTTGATTTCAATTTCATCATCACCATAAATAGTAATATATAATGCTACTTCAAACATTTTTTCACTAGCTTGCTGAAGAGAATCTCTCAAATCTTCTAAATCTTGCAATGCTGTCTCTAATTTTGGGTCACGAACCTCACCTTTTTCTTGTTTTGTGTATATTTGAGATTCTATTTCTACTACTTTTTTTTGGAATTTTTTCATTACTTCAGAAGTGGCAAGAGGAGTAATATGTATAGAAATATTAAAAATCTTATCTAAATTAATAATAGGAGCAAGCCAAGAATCATCTAAGTATCTAGGATATGAAATTATGAAAAAACTCTTTGCTATCTTTCCTGAAAGATTTAATTGTTGCGATTCAATTTTTATACCAGCTGGCGCTAGAAGACTTTTTAATTCTTCGCTAGCTTTTTCATATACCTCTTCTTTTGTAGGCTCTCCTTTAGCTATTTTATTTGATTTTAAAAATATATCAAGAATTCCCATAATTTTATCTACTTTCTAAATGAGGAGTATTTAATTCATTCGGATTATAAAGTTTGTAATATAGATTTACAATCTCTCCAGTATCTGCCATCTTTACATTAAGTCCGATAGAAGTAAGACCGCTTATTACTACAGAGACTCTTTGCATAAGCTGATTTTCATTTTTTACAAATTCTAAATCAGAGATATTTTTCACATTTCCTGTAATAGAAGGTATATCATAAGGAACTACTATGTAAAAGTTTTTTGTCATAATATTTTGCTCATCAGTAAATTTTTGAATAAAATTTATATATTCTTTTATTTGGATTTTTAATAAGTCTTCTTTTATCTCTTTTTCTCTATCTTTTAAAAGTTCAATATAACTTCGTATATCTAGTTTTTTTGATTGTAAAAATATTTGTATATTAAAGTCTAATGAATTTAAGAATGATTGGAAACCAGTAATAATTCCCATTTGTTCATCTTCACCTTTTAAAGAAAGATTAATAGATGTGGTAGAAAGTAAAGCTCGCATATTACCATCATTTAAAATAACAATACCATTTCTTATCTCTTTTATAGGTATAAAACTCTGAGTAGCATTTTTAATCATATTCTTATTATATCATTTAAATAATATTAAATTTGATAATTTTTATTTCTTTTTAATAATTCTTCTCTTAAATTTAATTTAGTCTTTTTTTCTTCATCTAAAATATCCAGCCTTCCAGACAGTTCTTTTATTTTTTCAAAAGTTATACGCTTTGCTTCTATTTCTGATTTTTGTTTTTCTTCTTTTTCTTTTTTTATTTTTTCAAGAATGCGAACCTCAGTCTTTTCTGGAAGAGGCATATCTTGCTTTTTTACCCAAACATAAGTTTTATTTTTTATTAAAAATTTATAAGCCGCTTCTAGAATATTAACAAAAGGTCTGTCATTTACTTTTACAAAAGCTAAAGCTAAAAAAGTGCCAGAAAAAATAAGTATAAGCAAAATAGAGATTATTTTATAAGGTATCAATTTCCAAAAAATATAAGCAAAAGCCAAAGCCCCTAATAAATAGGCAAATTGTTTAAAAGTAAAAGGTCCGAATATTTTGTCTTCTATATCTAAAAATTGTGGAATACGGAATTGCATTAATATATTTTATCATTTAAATAATAAAAATTAAAAATATTAGTATTTTTTATATAGTTTCTCTATAAGGATCAAAAGCTTCTTCA
>JBDHUS010000009.1:0-18118 GCA_039809325.1 Minisyncoccia bacterium
TTTATACTCTATTTCTAAATTTGAGAATAACGAGACAGTATTTGTTTGGGATAATAGATTAGATATTAATATTTTGCATTCTATAGCCATAGCTTCACTTTTGAAAGTTCCAAAAAAAGAAACTTTAAAACAAGTTGCGGTTAAACAAATCTTAAAAATAGAAGATGTTATTGAAAAATTACTGGAAAGAGTTAAGAGTAGTTTTAAATTATCCTTTAAAGAATTTTCTAGTTCACTTTCGGAAAGTGGTAAAACTTTAGAAGAAAAAAAATCTGCCTTTATTGTGTCATTTCTTGCAATGTTAGAATTAATTAAAAATGGAGTTTTAAATGCTGACCAAGGTGAAAATCATAATGAAATAAATATTTCAAATATTAATAACATAGAAGAGGTTGTAAATAGTTAATGTTATAATAAAAATATGCAAGAACAAATTATAAATCTGAATACTGATATTGTTAGTAAAATCTCAACTATTTTATTTTTATACAATGAACCAATAAAAATTTTAAAGATTAAAGAGTTTTTGAATGATGAAAATATAAATTTTGATATTATAAAAGAATCTATAAATAAACTGAATACAAAACTTTCAGAAATAGGTTTAGTCGTTATAGAAAATAAATTAGGAAATAAAGACAATAATTTTGAATATGCTATATCTGTTAAAAGTGAGTTCTCAGATATTGCTAAAAATATAAGAGAAGATGAACTTCAAGGAGATTTAACTCCAGCAGCATTACAAGTATTAACAATTTGTGCATATCTTGGCGCTTCTACAAAAAACGAAATCTCTTTTATAAGAGGAGTACAGTCTTCACAAAGCATAAGATCTCTTTCTACAAGAGGCTTAATAAAAAAAATAGGAGATAAATATACACTTTCTATAGATGCTTTGCAAAAATTAGGAATAACTAAAATTGCTGATTTACCCGAGTATGAAAAAATAAATAAAGATTTTACAGAAAGATTAAAAGAGATTATTATGGAAAAAGAAGACAATTAATTTATGAAAAGAAGAACAGACGACAGTATTCAAAATAATAACATTTATATAATTTTTATTATAACTTTAATATTCTTTTTTATTTCGCTTTTATTTTTTGAAAGAATTCCAAAATTTTTTATAAATTTTTCTAATAAAATATTTAATATAAATCAAAATGATAAATATAATATAATATTTGATACAGAATTAAAAAAGATTAATACTTTACATCAAGATAGAATTTTAAATTCTAAAAATGAAATAGAGCAAAAAATTTTTGCTAAAAGTTATATAGTTTATGATGTAAAAAATAATAAAATAATTTTTTCAAAAAATGAAAATACTATTTTGCCTCTTGCATCTCTTACAAAGATAATATCAGCAACTCTAGCTATCAATATTAAAGATCGTAACACTATTATAAAGATAGATAGTAAAAAAATGCGAGAAGATGAGAAAATAGATTATGGCTTAAAAGAGGGTCAAAATTGGAAATTGGGAGACTTGTTAAAATACGGATTAACAATATCTTCAAATGCATCAATGGATATAATAGCTGGAACATTATTTGAAAATAATTCAGATTTTGTTTCTAAAATGAATGATTATATGAAAAGTTTAGGATTTAAAGATTTTTATTTTAATTCTGCTAGTGGATTAGATTATGGAAATATAATAGGAGGTAAAGGTAACGCTTTAGAATATGCAAGATTTTTTTCTAAAGCTTATGAACTTATACCAGATATAATGTCTTACACAGTTAATTCTAAAGTCAATTTAGAATCTAAAGATGAAAATATTTATGCTATTCCAAATACAAATCAAGAAGCTGGAAAATCAGTAGGATTATTAGCTTCTAAAACAGGTTTTACTGATGCCGCTGGAGGAAATTTAGCAGTTATGATTAATTTTGATGTAAACAGACCCATAGTTATAGTAGTTTTAGGATCTACTCCAGAAGAAAGATTTAAAGATGTGGATAAATTATACAAAGCTACAAAAGATATTTTAGAATTAAAATAATAATTTATATAATTATTATTGTCAAATATTTTTTTAAATAATTAATGTTATAATAAGATTAATTATTATTAAAATATATGCCAGGACCAATAAGTGCTCAAAATTTAGAATTAGCATTATCAACACTTTCAATTTTTAAAATACTTTGGCCGAGTATTACCGCTTTCTTTTTTGGTATCTTAATAACACCTTTTATTTCTAAAATTTTATATAGAAATCAACTTTGGAAAAAGAAAAATATATCAACAACAATAGACGGAGAACAAGCTTCCATTACAGCAGCCATTTTGGAAGATGGTAAAAGAAAAACTCCAAGAATGGGAGGATTAATTATTGTATTTTCTGTATTATTTTCAATCTTGTTTTATTATCTCTTATCTCAATTTTTAAATTTTAATATTTTTTTAAAATTGAATTTTATTTCTAGAAATCAGACATGGCTTCCGATCGCTATTTTTATTCTAGGAGCTTTTATTGGAGCGGTAGATGATTTAGCTTCTGTAGGTAGATTAAAAATTTCAAACAAACATGGTGAGCCTGGTATGCCACTAAAATTTAGATTATTTTTTGTTTTAATTTTTGCATTATTGGCTGGGGCTTGGTTTTATTTTAAGTTAGATTTTAATATTATTCATTTTCCATTTGTTGGTGATTTTTATATAGGACAGTATATTATTCTATTATTTGTACTTCTCTTTTTAGCCATGTATGGAGCTTCAAATATAGACGGTCTTGACGGACTTTCTGGTGGAATTTTTGCTATACTTTATTCAAGTTATGGTTTAATAGCTTTAATTAACAATCAAATAGATATAGCAACGTTATCTTTTGTTGTTGCTGGATCAATTTTGGCATTTTTGTGGTTTAATATTCCTCCTGCAAGATTTTATTTATCCGAAACAGGGTATATGCCTTTATCTATCTTACTTGCAATTATAGCTGTTATGACAAATGCTGTATTCTTACTTATTATAATAGCTATGCCTTTTGTTTTAACTGAATTAACCACAATAATACAACTTTTATCTAAAAAATTTAGAAAGAAAAAAGTATTTCCAGTTACTCCTATACATAATACTTTTGTATATTTAGGATGGTCAAAAGAAAAAGTTGTTATGAGATATTGGATATTTAGTATAATTTTTGCCTTGCTAGGTGTAGCATTATATATTATTTCTTAATATGAATAGAATATTAAAAAATATAAGATTTGATAAGCCTTTGATGATTTTGATTTCTATACTTATTATTTTAGGAGTAATGATATTTTTATCAGCAGCTTTAGGAATATTACCAAATAATGAATTAAAATTTTTTTCTATTATAAAATCTCAAATGCTTTATATTTTTATTTTTGGTAGCTTAGCTCTTTTTTTAGGTTCTAAAATTAATTATAAATATTATAAAAAATATGCTATTTTAATTTTCATACTAACATATATATTTACTCTGTCTGTATTTATTCCAGGATTACAATTTTATTATAATGGAGCTTATAGATGGGTACATATTTTTGGTTTATCAATACAACCTAGCGAATTATTAAAGTTTGGCAGTATTGTTTTTATGTCTTTCTTTTGCACAAAATATAATAAATATTTAAAAAATATTAAAATAGGTTTATTATCTTTTTTGATTTTTTCTATAGTGGTTGCATCTGCATTATTGGCGCAGCCAGACTTCGGTACTTTGGTTATAATCTTGATGCCTGTATTTATAATTTATTTTGTTAGTGGTGTCAAATGGAGAGATATTTTAATTATTATACTATCTGGAGCATTACTTTTTTTAGCTTTAGTAGAAATGAGACCATATATGAAAGAAAGACTATTAACTTATAAAAATCCTGATAGAGAGTCTCTTGGGGCAGGATATCAATTAAATCAGTCTTTAATAGCGATTGGCTCAGGAGGTCTTGCTGGACGAGGGATAGGACAATCTATACAAAAATTTAATTATTTACCAGAACAAATTTCTGATTCTATATTTGCTGTTTATGCGGAAGAAGTTGGTTTTATAGGGTCAATTATTTTGTTATTATTATTTTTATCTATAATAATTAGAGGAATTCACATTTCTAAAATGGCAGAGGATACATTTGGAAGATTATTATCAATAGGAATAATAGCAACTTTCTTTTTTCAAACAATTTTAAATATTGCCTCAGCTATAGGTATAGCTCCAGTTTCAGGAGTTCCATTACCGCTTATTTCAAAAGGGGGGACTAGTTTTGTTTTTTTAATGTTTGAATTTGGAGTACTTTTAAATATTTCTAAATATAAAATTAAAATTTAAATTACAAATATGTTAATATTATTATATAATTAATAAAAGTATGAGATTAGTTTTAACAGGAGCAGGGGGAGGACATTTTTATCCTTTAATAGCAGTTTCTGAAAGAGTTGAAGAAGAAATAAAAAATCAAAAGATTATGGATCTGGAAATCTTTTTTTTCTCAGATAAAGAATATGATAGAGATCTTCTTAAATTAAAAAAAATAAAATTTGTTAAAATACCAGCGGGTAAACTTCGTTTATATTTTTCTATAAAAAATTTTTTCGATCCTTTAAAGTCTATTATTGGATTTTTTAAGGCACTTTGGAAATTATTTATAATTTATCCTGATGTTGTATTTGTAAAAGGGGGGTATTCTAGTATGCCGGTGGCTTTAGCTGCAAAATGTTTGTTTATACCAATCTTTGTTCATGAAAGTGATTCAACACCAGGAAAAACTACTTTATTAGTTAGCAAACTATCAAAACGTATTGCAGTAAGTTATGCTAATTCTATTAAATATTTTAATATTAAAAAGTCTGCATACACAGGTCAACCAATAATGAAGGAATATTTACCAACAAGAGAAGAGTTGGATAGGAAATTTTCAAATTATATAAAAACAAAAAAGAAAACAATATTAGTCTTAGGAGGATCTCAAGGAAGTGAAATAATAAATAATATTCTTTTAGATGCATTACCAGAATTACTTTTAAAATATAATATTATTCATCAAGTAGGATCAAATAATATAAATAAAATGAAAATATCAAGTGAAATATTATTAAAAAATAATCCAAATAAGAATAATTATAGATTTTTTTCTTTTGGAGATTTATCAAAATATTATGAGATGGCAGATATTTGTATAACTCGCGCAGGGTCTATATTGTTTGAATTATCTTCATGGGGTATACCTTCTATAATTATACCTATTACAAATAGTAATAATAATCATCAAATGACAAATGCTTATACTTTTGAAAAAGCTGGTTGTTCTATTGTTATAGAAGAGAATAATTTAAGAAGAAATTTATTTATAAATGAGATTGATTCTATATTAGAAGATGATAAAAAACATGAATTAATGCAATTTAATAATTTAAATAGTTTTAAGTCTGGTGCCGCAGAAGTGATAGCAAAAGAAATAGTAAAAATTGGTTTGTCACATATATAAAATAAAAAAGCAATCCTTTGTTTTGGATTGCTGAATAATTCTTATCTATAACTTTTTCTTTTTGCCCATTCTGAGAATAGTTTTTTATCTTCTTCCGTCTTTGAGAGATGATATATTAAATCTATAGTGTCAGGACAAAAACTATAATTTATACCACCACTTATTTGATTCAAATACATCCACTCATAAATTCTTTTTAAATCTTTGAAACTAAATTTTGGACTTTCATTTATAAATTTACCTCTAGCTTCTTCTCTTTGTAGCAGACCACAAGACAAGCATCCAATTCCATGCATATCCTTTTCTATTGAAACAGGATGTTGTAATAAGAACAAGTATTGTTCTACAGTGGCGTTACTGAATAATGGCAATAATTCAAAAAACTTTCTAGTTATTATTTTCATCAGAATAAAATTTATATTTTATTAAGGAACTTATTTCTTCTATTATATCTTATCATATTCAATATATATTTGTCAAGTCTAAAAAACCTTTATTTTATGGTATATTTTAAATATTAATTGATTTTATATTATGTCAAAGAATAGTAAGATTATAACTAGATTTGCACCAAGTCCTACAGGTTTTCTTCATATTGGAGGGGCTAGAACTGCTCTTTTTAACTATATTTTTACTAAACAAAAAGAAGGAAAAATAATTTTAAGAATAGAAGATACAGACATAGAAAGAAATAGAGAAGAATTTACGGAAGGAATATTTGATGCATTTAAGTGGTTAAAATTTGAATTTGATGAAGTTAAAAAGCAGTCTGATAATTTTGAAATACATAAAAAATATTTAGAAAAATTAATTACTAACGGCTATGCTTATATTTCTAAAACAGATGAAAAAGAAATAGAGGAGGCAAAAAAAGAGGGTAAGATTTTAAGAGAAGAAGTTATTCGTTTTAAAAATCCAAACAAAATAATATCTTTTACAGATATGATTCGTGGTGAAATTTCTACAGATACGACAGATTTAGGAGATTTTGTTATTGCTAAAAGTTTAAATGAACCAATATTTCATTTATCAAATGTAGTTGATGATATATTAATGGGTGTAAATCATATTATTCGTGCAGAGGAGCATATTGCTAATACTCCAAGACAAATACTTATTTGGGAGGCAATAAATGAAAGAGAAAGACCAATATATGGACATATACCTCTAATATTAAGCGAGTCAAAAGAAAAGCTTTCAAAAAGAAAACACGGAGAAATAGTATCTATTGAGTATTATAAAAATAATGGATATTTAAAAGATGCTTTTATAAATTATTTAGCTTTTCTTGGCTGGAATCCTGGAGGAGAAAAAGAAATTTATTCACTTGATGAAATCATTAAAATTTTTGATATTAAAAAAGTACAAAAAGGAGGTGCTGTATTTAATGTTGATAAATTAAACTGGTTTAATAAAGAATATATTAAAACTCAAAAAGAAGAAGAACAGATAGAATATATAAAGAAATTTTTACCAGATATTGAAAAATATAACGATGAATTAATACAAAAATTAAGACCTATAATAGTAGATAGGATTAGTTATTATGGAGAATTAAGATCAATGAGTGAGAGAGGGGAATTTTCTTATTTTTTAGAAGCTCCTATTTTTGACTCCTCTAGCGAAGAAAAAGATATTTCAAAAATAATATGGAAAAAATCTAATAGGGAAAATACTATAGAAAATTTAATTCTTATAAAGAATATTTTAGAAAATAAAGAAGATGACTTAGAAGAAGCTTGGAAAGAAATATATTCTTTGGCTGAAGAAAAAGGAAAAGGCGATGTGCTTTGGCCTCTTAGATATACTCTCTCAGGAAAAGAAAAATCTCCAGATCCAAAAACTTTAATAAATATTTTAGGAATGAAAAAATCAATAAATAGGATTAATTTTTCCATAAAAAAATTAAAAAATTATTAATTTGCAAAATATATTAAAAAGAGCTATTATCTAAAAATGTTAATAAAAATATCTTTAGCAGATTTTATAATATTCCTTTTTATACTATTTTTGCTTGGTATTTTCTTTGGGTTTTATATGACTTTAGTTAAAGAAAAGTTTTTATGGTAGAAATATGAATATATGATATTAGAAATATATTTTTTAAAATTTATACTTTATTCTTTAATTGCATTTCTTTTTGGTTATTTTGTTATTTATCAAACTATAACAAGGGGAAATCATGATAACGGATTCGACACATTTTATTTCTTTAACAAAATTAAAATACCTAATATTTTTGAATATGTATGGAAATTAGTAGTCAATTTTATAAAATTTATTTCATTTAATAAAATAATTTTAGAAGATTTTTCTTCTAAAAAATAATAAATAATACAATACTAATTATATTTTGTAAATATTGTATAGATTTGATCCATTGTTATACTTCTATAAGGGGAGGCAAGAAAATCCCACATTCTTGTTTCTCCTTATACAATAGAATATTAATAGTCTCTAGGACTAAACAAAACATGCGGACTCAATACGCATGTTTTGTTTTTTATTTTGATATTTTTAAAAATCTTTATATTTAAAGTAAAGCCTTATATCATATTGTTTTAATATATAATGTCGCACAATATATCTTTTACGACTATATATATTAAAAATTTGAATTTAAAATAAATAAAAATAATTTTTATTAATTTATTCTTCTATTATTCTTAATAATCCTGTTATCAATATAGTTTTCTTTAAATTGTTATTTTCATTTAAATATTTTTCCATTTCTAAAAGTTTATATAAATTATTAGAAGAAATTACTTTTGGATATTTTTCTGCCAATTCCTTAGATTTTAAAATTATTTTTTCCCCTATTTCTTTATTAAAAATTTTAAAAGATTCTTCAATAGAAACAAATCTCATATATAAAGATAATTCAAAAAGTTTTACTATATCAATATAAGCTCTAAATACAAGTTCTCCAGTTTCTAATTTTAAATTATTTATAGAAGTAAATAATTTTAAAATATTTTTTTCTCCTATAGCTTCTAATGTATTCATTAATTCATTTTGAGAAATAATCCCTAAAGAATTTTCTAAATCTTTTAAAGTAATGTCTTTTTTATTATTATTTAAATTAATCACTTTTTCTAAAATGCCAAGAGCGTCACGAAAAGATCCTTTTGCTTCTTCTGCTATTTTATTTTTAGCTTCTTTTTGTATTTTAATATTTTCTTTTTCAGATACTTTAGTTAAAAGATTTTCTATAATTTCTATTCTTGGAGAAATAAAATTAATTTCTTGACACCTAGAAAGTATTGTATTTGGTATTTTATGTTTATCTGTAGTTGCTAATATGAATATTACATGAGACGGAGGCTCTTCTAAGGTCTTTAAAAGAGCATTAAATGCAGATTTTGAAAGCATGTGTGCTTCATCTAATATATATATTTTATATTTTGAACCAAATGTAGAAGTTTGTGTTGCGTCTATTATAAGCCTTATATCGTCAACACTATTGTTGCTTGCTGCATCTAGTTCAAAAATATCTTGAGAAGAACATCCGATCTCTTTAGCAAAAATTCTAGCTACTGTAGTCTTTCCAGTACCACGATCTCCTGAGAAAATATAAGCGTGGTAGATTTTACCAGTTTTAATGGCGTTTTTAAGTGCTTCTAAGGCTAATTCTTGGCCTACAACGTCTTTAAAATCACTAGGTCGGTATTTTCTATATAAAGCCAAATGATTAGTATTTTGAGTATTTTTATCAGTTTTCATACTTTAAATTTTACTATAAAAATCCCCCATTTTAAAACTTGACATATATCTTTTATGTGTGATATAATAGAATAAGAGTAAAATTTATTTTAAATCAAAAAGTTCTTTTATGAAAAAAATAACAGAAAAAATTGAAACATTAAAAAACAAGATTGAGGCAATTTTTAGACTGCAAAGAATTTTAATTTTCAAAATTAAAAAAGCTATCTTTGGCAGTTTGGAAACAGCAAACTTGCTTGAAAAACTCGAAAGAGCTAGAGCTTTTGAGGAAAAACTTTTTTTTGACCTTGCTAGATTAGAGAAAAAATTAGTTTTTTAATTTAAATTAAAAAACTAAAAAAGAGATGCTTTTGTATCTCTTTTTTATTTTAATTTATTTTTTATAAATTCATCTGCTATCTTTTTTATTTCTTTATAATCTTTACCATTCATTAAATCATTTCTCAAATCTTTTGCTCCATCAAATCCATTCACATAAGCTTTATAATGCTTCTTCATTATATTAAAACTTTTTATTTTAGTTAATTTCTTTTCAAAAAGTTTAGTATGTTCTTTCATTACTTCTAGCCTAAATAAAATATTATTCTTCCCCTTCCTGGTTTCAATATTTTGATCACTTCTTTTTTCAAATTCTTTTTCGTCAAAAAACCAAGGTCTGCCAAATACTCCCCTACCAATCATCACTCCATCAGCGCCACTTTCTTTAGTTTTTTCTTTAGCTTCTTTTACACTTTTCACATCTCCATTTAATAGAATAATAGGAGTTTTTAAATTATTTTTTTCGCAGTAAGTTTTTATAAATTTTACTATATCTTTTGATAATTCCCAGTGAGCTGGCACAAGAGATAATTCTTTTCTGGTGCGAAGATGAATACTAAAAATATCAGGCTGCTCATCCAGGATAATTGGAAACCAGGTTTCATATTCTATTTTATTGTATCCAAGTCTTGTTTTTACTGAAAAAGAAAAATAATTTTGCAATCTTTTATTTTTGTTCTTATTTATTTCATTTATTAATTCTCTAGAAGCAGAAAGTATTTCTTTTGACAATTTTGGATGCTTTATCATAGCAGACCCAGAGAGCTGCTTTTCAATACTTCTATCAGGACAACCCATATTTATATCTACTCCATTAAATCCTAATTTATGAGTTAGTTTTATAGCTTCTAAAATATTTTCTTTTTTAGAGCTAAATATTTGTGCAAGTATTGGATATTCTTTTTTTTTATCAAAGACAAGATCATGTAATAAAGCTTTTCTACCTTGACTTATAAGTCCATCAGCCGAAACAAATTCAGTCCAAAAAATATCTGGTCCTACCGGACGAGAATATTTACTTATCATTTTACGAAATACTTGGTCTGTCACATCAGCCATTGGTGCCAAAGCTAAAATAACTTTTCTATCTTTACTTTTTTTCCTTAATTCTTTTATAAAATTTTTTTGTGCCATTTTTTTATCTTTATCTATTTTTTAATGCTCTTCATTTTCTATTAACAATGGAGTTGTGCTGCTATCTGAGTCTATATTTTGATAATTTTCTTCTCTTTTATTTTCTATTATATTATTTTTAAATAGATCTATATCTTTATTTCTAAATTTATAAAAAATTTTATTAGAAAATCTTAAATCTATATATTCTAAATTTTTAAAATCATTTTTTAGCTTAGTCTTAAGAGGTTCTGCATCTATTGCAGATATAAAAGTTATCCAAGCATACCCTGCTCCATCTTTTGTATTTATATAAATATATCCACTTTGAAAATCATCTTTCATTAAAAATATTTTGATATCTCCATTAGAAGATATTTCACTAGATGAAGCAAAAATAAACCCTCTACTTGCAAGTCTATTCTTAAAAAGATTAACAAAATCAGTACTTTCTGTTTTGTTATTAATATTATCAATATTTTCAGAATTTTCTCTTATAAATATAGATTTTGTATTTTCCCAAATATTATTTAAATCTATAACTTTTTTTTGATTTAAAAGAAATATTATACCAATAAATATAATTAAAAATAAAAATAATAAAAATCTTTTAAAACCTTTTTTAAATTTTCTTTTTTTTCTACTTCTCATTTTTAATTTAAATATTAATTAAAAACCGCTTTACCAATTTTCTCTTTACCTTCCATATATGGTCTTAAAGCTTCTGGAATAGTAATAGTACCATCTTCATTTTGATAATTTTCTATTATCATAAGTAAGAATCTGGGAGTAGCTATAGCTGTATTATTTAAAGAATGAACAAAACGAAGTTTACCATCATCATCCCTATATCTTATATTTAATCTTCTTGTTTGAAAATCATGAAAATATGATGATGAACCTGTTTCTTTATATTTTTTTTGGCTAGGCATCCAAACTTCTAGGTCATATTTTTTTACTTGTCCAAGTCCCAAGTCCCCACCACAATTAACAACTCTATGATAAGGAAGATTTAATTCTTCAGCCACCTCTTCGGAAAAATTTGTTAATTCTTCATGAAATTTTACACTTTCTTCATGTGAAGCTTCACACAATACCACCTGTTCTAATTTCATAAATTCATGCACCCTTATAAGTCCTTTAACATCTTTACCATACGCTCCGGCCTCTTTACGAAAACAAGGTGAGAATGAAATAAATTTTTTTGGCAAATCTTTTTTATCTAATATTTCTCCAGCATAATAATTCATAGTAGCTACTTCAGCTGTCCCAGCAAAATAATCTCCATCTATATCATTATACAAATCATCTTGGCCTTGAGGTAAATACCCTGAACCTAATAAAGTTTCCTTTTTTACTAAAGAAGGTACTATCATAGGAATAAATCCTTTTGAAGTCCATTTTTGCATGCCATATTGCCATATAGCCATATCTAATAGAGCAGCTTCTCCTTTTAAGAAATATCCTCTAAATCCAGAAGTTTTTACACCTCTTTCGAAATCTACCCAATCTTGTGATTCCATTATTTCTATATGATCTTTTGGTGTAAAATTAAATTCTCTTTTTTCTCCCCATACTTTTATTTCTTGATTGTTTTCATCATTATATCCATCAGGTACAGATATGTCAGGTACATTTGGTACACGAAGCATTAAATTTCTCCATTCATTCATTATTTTTTCAAATTCAGGCTCAAGTTTTTTTATTTTTTCTTTTACAAGAGACATTTCTTCTATTTTTTTTTGTTTTTCTTCTGGATTTACTTTTGTTATTTCTACTGATACCAGATTTTGCTTTGAGCGAAGCTCTTCTATTCTTTGAGAATATTCTATTCTTTTTTTATCTATTTCAATTAATTTCTGTACATCAAAATCAATATGTTTTTTCTCTGCGGCCATTTTTATAATTTCTGGATTTTCTCTGATAAATTTTATATCTAACATAATATTATTATAATTATCTATTAATATTTAAATAATAACATAAAAAAAACGTATTTTATAGTACAATTTTATTGATTTTAAAGAATAAAAGTGGTATTATTTTAAAGGTTAAAATTAATTAAAATTTAAATTTTAAAAAATGGAAGAAAATAAAATATTAGAAATATTAAAAGAAATTTTAAATCTTTTTAATAAATCAGAAACATTTAGATCTTTAGAGATAGAACTTTTTAAATTAGCAATAAAATTAGGACATAAATTTAATCTATCTGATTTAAAAAATATAATTATTAATAAATTTAACTCTAAAGATTCAAATACAAATCTTTTAGATAAACTTGAATTCTTAAAATTGATCAAAGAACTCTATCCAGAATTTTATGATGAAATACATACTTTTTGGAAAGAGCATGATAAAGCTACCAAAAAAGTAAAAGTCTCAGATTATTACTAATTTAAAAAGCTCTCTTTAAAAATTTTTTCTGCTTCTTTTTGAGAAAACGAATGTAGTCCGGCATACCAAATGTCGGATTTTTTTATTTTATAAATTGATACAGCGTGAGACACTCTCACTTCATGACTATTAATATCAAGTGCTGGCAAAGCATCTATTTCTCCACCGACCTCCCCAACCCCTCCCAAAGAGGGGCTTACAAAAATATATTTACATTTTTCTTCCCCTTCTACTCCTCTGACTCCCTCTTTTACATAAATATTTGTGCGAGAAATAATTTTTCCCTTTGCTTCTGCGATACCGCGAATATTAATTAAGCTTTTTGTATTATCTGCGTTGTGATTTACTTCGCAGGATACATCTACCAGACTATTATTTGCTTTGTATCTTCCAATAAATTCTACACTTGCGCCTTCAGCATTTAGATTGATCACATAATGAGAGAGAAAATCATTTTTAAATTTTTCTTCATGAATTTGTACATGTTCTTTTTTATTAATATTAATCACACGAGTATTTTTCTTTATCTCGCTTTCTGTAAAATCAGTATTTACTTTTAATCCGTAGGATACTTTATTCATAGTTATTTTATAAAATGACATTATTTTATATATTTTTCTAGTCTTGACAAAATGTATATATAGATGATATAATTCTTTCGATAAAATTTATTTTAAACAAATAAAAAGTGTTCATTATGTTTGAAAAAGATACAGGAAAACAAGAAGCTAAAATAGATTTAAAAATATCTACATGTGACGAAGCTGGTGATAATATAGAGAATATAACTCTAGAAAAAGATTCTCTTTTAGAATTTATAAAAAAAATTCTTGAAGTGAAGAAAAAATTAACAGGAGATGTAAACTCTAATAAATCTATAATGACTATTATTAATCTTAATAATGTGCCAATTGTAGTTATTGATGAAATATCATTTAGACCGGTCTATACATTTTAAAAAGGTCTACATCCCTTCAATTTCAAGATCAATAAGTTTATTCAACTCTACCGCATACTCAAGCGATAGTTTTTTTATAACTTCACTCGCAAATCCTCCAATGATTAATCTCTGTGCAGCATACTCATCAAAGCCATGAAGATTCGCATAAAAGATTTCTTTATCAGAGAGCTGACCTACTTTTGCTTCATGAGAAATCTCCACATCTTTATTTGAAACTTTATTTACTGGTATTGCTATCGCTTTTGAATCTTTATCCATTATGAGAGTATCACAATTTACTACTACTTTTGAATTTTTTGCATTTTTTCCTATTTCTACAAATCCTCTATAATTAGAAATTCCACCATTTTTAGCAATGGATTTTGATTTAATAACAGAAAAAGTATTTGCTGCAAGATGTATCACTTTACTTCCCACATCTTGATTTTGATTTTTACCTGCCATAGCAATACCAAGACTTTCACTTTTGGCATATTCACCAAGTAAAACAGACGATGGATATAGCATGGTAGTATGTGATCCAGTATTTCCATTTAGCCATTCCACTTCTCCTCTTTCATATACAAGAGCTTTTTTAGTATTTAAATTGTAAACATTCTTACTCCAATTTTCTATACTTGAGTATTTTATTTTAGCTCCTTTCATTACAAATAATTCTACGCCTCCAGCGTGAATTGCAGAGTAGCTATATCTTGGCGCAGAGCATCCTTCAATGTATTCTACCGAACTTTCTTCATCAGCCACAATTATAGTGTGTTCAAATTGTCCCCCTTTTTCTTTATTCATTCTAAAGTATGATTGTAATGGCATTTTTACTTTCACTCCCTTTGGCACATAAATAAATGTTCCACCACTCCAACATGCAGCATGGAGTGCTGCAAATTTATGCTCGTTTATTTTTATGCAATCATTCATAAAATATTTTTTTACAAGCTCTGGATAAAGTTTTAATGCTGTATCCATATTTTCAAAAATTATTCCTTGCTTTTTAAGGGATTCTTTTATTGAATGATAAACAACTCCAGAATCATATTGAGCCCCTACTCCACCAAGATATTTTTCTGCTTTTTGTATACCAAGCTTTTCAAAAGTTTCTGATATTTCTTTTGGTACCTCATTCCAACTAGTCTTTTCTCCTTCTTTTGGAGAAACATAATAAATGATCTCTTCTAAATTTAAGCCATTCAAATCTGGTCCCCAATTTGGCATTGGCATGCTTTTATAGACTTTAAAAGCCTCTAAACGCTTCTCTAGCATCCATTCTGGCTCATCTTTATCTTTTGATATCTCTCGCACTATTTCTTCGCTTAAACCAAAAGAATAATCATATTCTTTCTCTTTACTATTTTCCTTATTTCTTTTTCTAAAAATATTTAAAATCATTAATATAAAATAACACTTTTATGTTAAAATTTAAAATAATAATATGACTCAAACTGAAGCATTAAATATTTTAAAAATGGGACATTCTGTATTTTTAACTGGTGCTGCTGGTACTGGAAAGACCTATGTTTTAAATCAATATATTAATTATTTAAAAAGACATTCTATAAATCCTGCAATGACAGCCTCAACAGGTATAGCCGCAACTCATATTGGTGGACAGACTATACATTCTTGGAGTGGTATTGGTATTTATGAAAAATTAGATAGCTGGACATTAGATAAGATTTTACAAAATGAAAAATTATTCAAAAGATATAAAGATGTAAAAGTTTTAATTATAGATGAAATATCAATGCTCCACGCATCAAGACTTGATATGATAAATACTTTATTCAAAAAATTTCGTGACAACTCTTTACCATTTGGCGGAGTGCAAATAATTTTTTGTGGAGACTTTTTTCAATTACCACCTGTAGTTAAAAAATTTAATGATGAAATCCCTGATGAAAGTAAAGAGTTTGCTTATAATAGCGAAGCATGGAAAGAATTAAATCCTGTTATCTGCTACCTGGAAGAAAATTATCGTCAAGAAGATGAAAAATTAACTAAAATTTTAAATGATATTCGCTTTGAAAGAGAAATAGAAAATGTTTATGAAATATTAAATAATAATTTAAAAGGCTTAGAGAATGAAATTAATATTGAAAATAATGAAAAAATATTTGGAGAAGATATATTAAAGCTTTATACTCACAATGTAGATGTAGATGAGATAAATATAGAAAAATATTCTATCCTTTCAAAGGGTAAAGAATACTCTTATGAAATGATGTGTAGTGGAAAGAAAAATCAAATAGAAAATTTAAAAAATAATTGTCTTGCGCCAGAAATTTTAAATTTAAAAATTGGTACAAAAGTTATTTTTGTAAAAAATGATAAAGATAAAGAATATCAAAATGGAACTTTGGGAGAAGTTGTAGATTTTGATATTTCAAATATGCCAATAGTAAAAACTTTTAATGGTAAAAAAATAAATGTATCTTCTCAATCTTGGCAATATACAAATGATGACGGGAAAGTATTGGCAGAAATATCACAAATTCCACTTCGTTATGCTTGGGCTATTACAATACACAAATCACAAGGAATGACTCTTGATGCAGCAAGTATTGATCTCTCAAAAGCTTTTGGATCTGGTATGGGCTATGTAGCATTATCTCGTGTAAAAAGATTTAAAAATATAAAACTTATAGGTATTCATCCTGAAGCACTTAAAATAAATAAAAATGTACTCACTCAAGATAAATTTTTTAGAGAAAAATCAAAAAGAGCTTCTACTTCACTAGAAAAATATTTAGATGATAATGGGAAAGCCAAAAAAGAATTGATTAAAAAACAAGAAGCATTTATTTTAGCATGCGGAGGTCATCTAGAAGAAAAAGAAATAATAGAAGAAAAATTTGAAAAGAAAGAGAAAGTAAAAACTATAATGATTACAAAAGAATATATAGATCAAAAATTAAATCTAAAAGAAATTGCAGAAAAGAGAGGTTTTACAATACAGACTATCATCGCACATATTGAAGAGCTTTTTGAAGCAAGAGAAATAAATATCAAAAATATAGAATATATAATAAAAGATATAGAGAAAAAATATAATAAAGATGAGATAAAAATAATACAAAAAATATATTCTGAAGATATAGGATTAAAAGCTAAAAAAGAAAAAATAGAAAATGATTTTAAAATAAAAATTGATTATAACTCACTAAAGTTAATAGGATTGACAGTATAAAAATAATATTATATATTTAATAATAGTAAGATAATTTTTTCACAATTAAAACTTTTAAAAATGCGTAATTTATTTAAAAGAATAATAAATCTTTTTCAGAAAAAAAAAGAAGGAGATATTTCAAAAAAGAAATATTCTGAATTAATTCAAATAGAATCGAAATTAGAAAATACTTTTCGTAAATTTTTTGGAGTTAAAAGAGTATTTGAGATAATTATTCTTGATAGTCCTTTAGAAAAAAAGCAAAAAGCGATGTCCTATGTTCAAGATATGCTTCTTGCTGTAGAAGATATCAAAAAAGAGTTAAAAAATACAAAAAAAATATTAAATATGGCAGATTTATTTCATAAATATGATCTAACAAAACACTCTTATAATGTCTTAATTCGTCCTGTGTGTATAGAATCTATATACAGAGATATAAATAATTATTATAATGTAGAAGTAGAACTTGAAAGAAGAGCAAAACTTCTATAATAATATTATAGACTGCAAAAATACAATTCTTGCAGTTTTTATTTTACAAAATACATATCTTGATTATAGTCTGATACACCTATATACTCGACATTTTTTTGAATATTATTTTCATTATCAAGTAAAATAGTCTTAGTATTTTCTTTTTTCTCTAGCTCTCTTTTTTCTATAAATCTATATACTTTCTCAAAATTTTGACAATGTTTGCACCCCTCGCCTACTTCGTTTTCATTATTACATTTAAAGTCGCTACTCTCTCTAAAAAGAGTAATGTCTCTACCGATAGAAATTATTTTTTCTTTAACTTTTTCTATATTTTCTAATTTTTTATTATCTATTTTTATTGTTTGGAATTCATTATGCACAGTATTTTCTTTTTTATTTTCATAATCAAGATACCAATATGCAGCTTCTTTTATATTATATATTTTATTTTTACCATTCTCTTTTTGCAAATTTGTAAGAAGTAAATAATAAATCGGTAAT
>JBDHUS010000010.1:0-15092 GCA_039809325.1 Minisyncoccia bacterium
ACCATAGGAGCTTTGCTACAAATGAGCTTATTTAACTATTTAATTGTCGGTATTAAAATAATACCATAAAAATACAAAAATAAAACAGGAAGAATTCTTCCTGTTTTATTTTTGGTGTGCCGTAGTTAATAATGTTAGAACTATTTTTGAGAAAAAGAATGATGGGACGATATATATACCCCACTACTAATATCGCTATATATAATATAATATAATAAAAAAATTCCCCAACAAAACCAATTGTTGGGGAACGTTTTAAACAAACATCTGATTACGAACCAATTCTGTGTAATATTCAGATGTATTCAAAAGATCTGAATGTGTTCCTTCCGCTATAAGTATTCCATGACGGAACACAAAAATACGGTCACATTTTTTAACAGTAGAAAGACGATGTGCAATTATTATTGTCGTTTTCCCTTCAGAAACATTATCTATCGCTTTTTGGATAGTATGTTCGCTAATTGTATCTAACGAAGAAGTAGCTTCATCAAAAACCAAGAAAGTTGGATTTTTAGCTAAAGCCCTCGCAATACCAACACGTTGACGTTCACCACCAGAAAGTTTTACGCCTTTTTCTCCGACAAGAGTATCAAACCCATACTCCAGACGATCAAAGAATCCGCTAATAAGTGATAGGTCAGCTATCCTTTTAAGTTCTTCAGAATCAAATTCTTTACCATCACACTCCAAACCAAATAAGATATTATCCTTAATAGACCTGTCTAACATAACGACTTCCTGATCTACACTTCCGAGATTTTGTAAAAAATACTTTAAATCCATTAAGCGTAAATCATGTCCGTCTATAAGTATTTGACCTTTTTGTGGATCAAATGCTCTACGAAGAAGATTTATTAAAGAAGTTTTACCTGATCCAGATTCTCCTACAATACCTATCTTCTCTCCTGCGTTTATAACAAAAGAAATATCCTTCAAAACAGGATGTGGCTTTAATGTTTCGTTCAATTCTTCATCTTCATAGGATTTTATCCTGTTAGGATAATAAAAAGAGACATTTTTAAATTCAATTTGTCCATAAAAACTTTTTGGACGTATCGGATTATCAACGATAGCTATGTCTGGCAAAATATCGATAGTTTCAAAATACTTCTCAATGTTTATCTTATCCATGAGAAATTGTTTGTGAATACTTGTAAATTGCCATAGGGAATCAACAAACGATGAGCTGTAAGTTAAGATAAGGAATAAAGATCCCATACTAACATTTCCTTTAAAAAGGAAATAAATAGCTATGGAAATAATTAGATATCTTCCTATATTACTTACAAGCTGTATCTTTTTTATACGCTTCATTCCTGGAATCCAGGTAGAAGAATACAAGTCTTGTTGTTCTTTTTGTTGAACTAAAATCTCATTCAAAGAAGAACTTTCTTGATTTTCATTTTTGATAAGATTTACAAAACGATACATTTCAGAATACAACCTTGAATTTAAAATTCTTTTTTCACGCAACTTTTTCATACCAGGTACTATCTTTTTTGTATTTTTATACATTAGCAATACAAAGACAGAACCTATAACAACAAATAGTGAGCCAACAATCCATGAAGAGTAGAACATAACACAAATAGCTGTTATAAACTGTGCTACAGCTGGGAACAGACGATAAACCATTACGTTGAATTGATTTTGAATAGAATTAACACCTGAGTTAATTATATTCTGCTTAACACCAGAATGCTCATTAATGTGTTGACCGTTTGAGAAAGAAAAGAATTTAGCAATAGAATCATGCGAAAGTATATTTGGTATAGAAACATCAATATGTTTTATTTCCATCTTCGCTTGATAATTGCTAATAAAAATTCTTAAGATCGTACAAAAAACAGATGCCCCTAATAGCAGATAAACTGATTTTAAATAGGCGATATCTGTACCATGTTTTTGAATTAGATTAAAAATTTTACTGAAAAACAAATTATTTACTGCCGAAATTACAGTAACAAATAATATGCAAGCGAAAACTATACCAAAAACCTTTCTAAAAGGTTTTGATAAAGATAGGATTTTTAGTAGTAAGTTTTTTACCGATAAACCTTTTTCCATTTTTAAATTATTTTTTAAGTGAAAATAAAAATTGTTTTATATATTTAGAGTTAGTTATTTTAGAGATTGAAATTCGTAATTCTACTTTATTGTAAAAGAACATAATCATATTATATATGATAATAATATATTTGTCAATACATACATACACACATCCTGAATCCTGGCTACAACTAATCTGGTTTACTCATTTTATGCTTTAATACTATAACTAATAAATTTAACAATATTAAACCTAATTCATTAAGTTCTTCACTATTGAATTTGTTAGCTAATTCTTCACCATAAGAATCTGTAAGGGTCTTTCTGAGATCCTCTAAAGATTTTTTAGATAGTTGTTGAGAATTTATACTATTCATATCTTTTTATAGTGTCAAAAAACTATTTTATTTAAAAGACAAATATTTCCAACCTTTTAATGATTGCTCATAACTATAAATATCTTCATTGTTAATTTTCCAATTATCACCGTCTTTGACCACTATACCTCCTTCAAAATTATTATGTTTCTTTAGCCATTTTTGAAGAGCTTCTGCTTTATATTTTGTATCAGCGTCTCGTGCTGTAATTCCAGCTTTTGTATCTAAGAAGAATAGTTTTGATTTTGTTTTAACTATCCAGTCTGGATAAAATAATTTATCTTTATTTTCGTCTTTATTATAATAATCAATAGCAAAATATTCGGACCCTATATCTCCATTTTTATACCACCAGACAACCTCACTTTTTTCTTCTAAGAATTTTATAAAATCCTTTTCTGTTTGAGACATTTTATCGTGGATATAGAAAGGATGAAGTGCTGACTTTTTAGACTTATTCTTATCATACTCTTTATAATCATCAGTAAAGAATAATGAAACTGGAGGAATAATAAGTTTATCTTCTCTTCGTTTTCTTTCAGATTTCTTTTTTACTTCAGACTCTCTTACTGGTCTATATTCTTCTAAAGAATCTGATATTACTTTTTTCAAAATACTATCTTCTTTTAATAGGTCCGACAAAATTGTCTTATAAGCTTTTCTTCTATCGTTTCCATTCTTATTTAATAGCCAAACATTTAGAGCTGTTTTTAAATCACTCCAAGATCTTTCTGGTGCAAATTTCTTATTCTCATCAGTCTGATTCTTTAAAATGTTATAACATATTAAGTTATAGAGTTTTTCTATATCATTTTGAGACATCTCTAATTCATAGTCACCTCCTTCACTTAATAATTCGTTTTTAAAATTATCATAATCATCTATTTCAACATCCACAATAAGATTTAGAGGTAATTTTGCATTTAAATCTAACCCTTTTAATTCTTTCAATCTCTTATCTGCAATTTTTTTAAATGTATTCTGAAAACTATCCCCTAAGTCGTTATAATCTGTCCTACTCATAAAAGTAGAAATAATTTCTATCGGTTCAATTTCTTTTCTTCTATAACTAGAGTGAATTGCTGGACGATTTGGATTATGATTTTTGTCATAACTTATAATAACTTCATTTCTTTTATAATTTGTAAATATATACGCTTGATTTAATTTTGGTTCGGGAAAATGTTCTCCAAAAGGCATTCTTAAAATTCTTCCAGAAGTTTGGATGGCGAAAGTAGGATTTTTAATTTCTCTAAACATAACCAAAATACTAGCTCTAGGACAATCCCATCCAGTAGCAACTGCCTGCTTAAAGATAAGAAAAGATATTTTTGAATTATATGTCTCAATATCATTAAGATTTACTTTATCTTGTGAAAGCCAAATAGCAATCTCATCTTCTTTAATTCCTTTATGCTTTAAAAAGTTTAGAATTATTGTCTGCTTATTTATATCACTAGTCTCACAACTCGCTTTATCATCATTTGGTATTTGTATTAAAACTAAAGGATTTATCTCTATCTTTAATTTTTTAAACTCTTCTAACAATTCCTCTCTTTTATTGAATGCAAGCTCTAGTAAAACCTGTTCTTCATCTTCACTTTTCTTTTTTAATTTATCAAGATCTTCTTTCGTTTGAAAAATAATCTTTTCTTTTATAAGACCAGACTCTACAACATCTTCTCTTTTGACTTCTACAAGTATTCCACCTTCCTCTTCTGGTGTTGCCGAAATACCAATAATTATTTTTGGTTTTATAACATTCTTAATAAGATCGTCAGTGAGGACTGTGCGAGAAGCTATATGCTCTTCGTCTATAATCAATACAACATTTCTTTTTTCATTATGTGTATTTTCTAAATATTCATCAAAAGTCGTATTACTTTCCCCTTCTGTTCTTAATTTTCTATTATCTTTAGCTCTTGAGACAAGCTTTTGCCAGTTTATAAAGAAAACACCATTTCTAGGCAATACCTTCTCGTTAAGATCATTCATATCAAGTAAAGGATTTTCAGAAGCTCCAGAATAATATTTGAAAAGTTTATCTTTTGATTGCATCGCTAGATCATCTGAGTTTGTAATCCAAAGAAAACCAACGTCAGCATTTGAAAATCTAGGATCACTTATAATATCTCTCAAAAATTGAGCCATCATTATTGTCTTACCAGATCCAGTCGGAGACTTGAAAGTCAGTCTTTGCATCATTGGTTCTCTTTTCCAAAGATGAAGAAATTCATCTTTTAACTCAGATATAGCTTTTTCTTGAAATGGTTTTAACTTCATATATTTATATCTTATTTATTTCTTTATAAACTTCCAGAATAGGTTCTGGGATATCTTCTACTCTTATGTCTTCGGACCCATATTCATTTCTATATTTATTTTTGGTCCAACTAAATATATAAAGAGTGACTTTTACCCCATCTATCTTCTCACTATATTTATTCTGTTTTTCTTCTGTTTTATCAGTATTTTTTTTATTTCTTTTTTTGATTTCTTCTTCCAGTTTTTCTACTAGATCTTTTAACTTTTCTTTATTCTCTTTAAAATAAATAGCTGTTATTTTCTCTCCTTTTAAATTCTCAAAAATCTGCCAATATTCATTTTTCTCTATCTCATTTAAAGTGTCTTCTTTTAAACCAATCATTTCTCCTACTTCATATGTTAGTTTGAGTTTTGTATCATCATTTACTCCTTCAAGTTTATCTTTATCTACAAAAGCTGTTTTAAAGTATTTTAGATTACCTTCTAGACCTTTAACTTCTTCTCCTTTCTTGTTTTTATATCCTTTCATTACTCTCTTTATTCTTTCATATGTCACCTCTTCTGCTATTTTATTTTCATTATTTGTGCAAAGTATAAATTTTCTATTTCCTCCATCATCTTTATTTAATTCCAATACAGCGTGTCCTGTAGTCCCAGATCCAGCGAAGAAATCTAAGATAACTGAATCTTTTCTGGAAGTTAGTTTTAATATGTCCATTATTAAATATATTGATTTCGGAAAATTAAATATATTATCTCCTAGTATATTTTTAATAAGATTTGTTCCATTTGCTGTAGCATTATATTTTTTATCAGCCCAATGTGTAGTAAAAACTTCTACTTCTCTAACTTTATAATAAACTTTTGGTATATTATCTTTATCTAACTCCACAACTATTTCTCCTTTATTAACTTTTTCTAAAAAACTATCTCTTTTTAAAAACCAAATCTTTTCACTATTATTAACAATAGGAAAAATCTCATAATAATTTTTTTGCTTATTTAAAGATATACTATTCAAATCTTTACTTACATATATTGGATAAAAAGCTGATTCTTTATCTTTTCTATTTCCTTCTCCTCTTATGAAAGATCTCAACTTATATTTCCCAATATCATCTTCTAGATTAAAAGCTTCTTTTTTATATTCGTTTATAATTACATTCTGAAAATCAGCCTTTGATTTATTTTTAGCAAAAACTAACATAAACTCATTACTTGTTCCAAAAAATTTTTCTTGACTTCTGCCTTCTGGTTTATGAACTACTGAAACTATACCAACCCTATTATCTTCTCCGAATATTTCATCCATTAAAGACCCTACATAAAATAATTCATAGTGATCTATGGCACATATTATAAAACCATCATTGGATAATAATTTTTTCGCTATAGATAATCTTTGAGACATCATTTGTATCCATTTACTATGTCTCCACTGATCATTACTATCAACATAATCATTATTATATTTCCAATCTACATTACCAGTATTATAAGGCGGATCTATATAAATAACATTTATCTTTCCTTTGTGGGTATAATTCAAAACATTCAAAGCTTCATAATTATCACCTTCTATCAAAATATTCTCTGGTTTATATTTATCTAATATTAAAATTGGTTCAATCTCTTTAGTCTTATTTTTTAATTTCAAAATGGGAATATTTTCTTTACATTTCTCTACAACATCTTCTGCCTTCTCTTCCCAAACAAGACCGAATTTTTTTGGTCTATTTTTCTCTAAAATTTTTATTTTTTCTTCAAGCTCTTTTATACGAAACTGAAGATCTTTAGTATTTAAATTTTCTTTTGACATAGGGGTAGGATCTATGTCTCGGCTGTATATAAAATAAAAATGGGTAGCCGAGCCCTACCCCATAAAGAACCCGTAAGGATCCAATTATGGAACTCAGCTACCCGTTTCTGCCCACAATTGGATTGTAGTAAAAACGAATAACTCCTTACGAATTTCTTTATTTAATTTTCTTTATGGGGTAGTAAGTAAATAATATCATAAAATCTTATTATTTTATAATTTACCCCACACTCCCACTCACTATATTTTTGTAATGTAAAGTGATAAAATAAGGTTATTATTACGATTAAAATTACTATGAAAAATGGTGAGCTTTTAGATAAAATAAAAAATCAATTTGAACTTCTGGAGAAACTGCCTCTAGGGGTAAAATTCTACGAGGAATATCATAAATATAATGAATATGCTCAAGAAATAAATAAAATATTCAAAATAGAAAAAGAAGATGATAATAAAAGTGGAGATGATAGTACTATTTTCAATAGCTTTTTTGGATATATAACATTTAAAGTCATTCCAATAATATGTTTACTAGAAGAAAATACAAGTGTTCTATTTGAAAAATTACCAAAAGGAAGTGAAAAAATATTTAATGACTTAAAATTCCATTTTGGAAAGTTGTCTAAAAAAGAAGGAGATAGAGATTTTGAATACTGGTTTACACATACCGATAAATTATTTAACGATTTTTTAGATAATATAAAAACTACACAAAAAGGAAACGATCTCTTTATTGAGACAAATATAATGAATGTAATGCACGAATTATTAGATCTATTAGAAAAACAAAAAATAAATAAAGAACTAAAAACCTCTACAATTAAAACAATAGATAAAAATGACATACATAAATTAGTATTGATGTATAAGGACTATTTGAAAAAAAATGGAGAAGAAAAAACTGAAAAAGAATTTAGTTTTTCTCTAAGAGATAAGAATGAATTAAATATACTAACAATATACCAAGAAGAAAATAAAACAAAAGAGGAGTTAATGTCTCCTATTTATATATTTCAGAAATATATAAAAGATATAGAAGTGTCTGCGAAAAATAATGAGGAAGAAAAGAAAGAATATCGTGTTAGTAATTTTTTTACACATATAAAAAATACAGATATTTTATTAAAAAATAGAGAGTTGTTTGATAATTGTATGTCCATAGTTGAAAAATACTTGAGTAGAGGTCATATAATTGGAGTTGAAATCTTAGAAACAGAAGATGATGTTTTACAATTATTAAAAGATCTGGAACTTATTGAAATTGACTGGGAAGGAAGAAACAGACAAACTCATAGACAAATTGGAAACAGATACATACCGATAAAAATATATTCAAATAAAATATTAGAATTAAAAGATAGAATTGAAGGAAAAGTTGGACCAATAAGAAAAGAAACTTTAGAGCTTATTTCTAGAGATATTGGAGATAGATTTACTTTAACAAAAATTAAAGAAAATTTTATAGATGTTGGTGTTCCAGAAAAAATGTTTTTAGAGACAGAAACTAAATGGAGAGCGGTATTTTACATATTATCTTATTACTCATCTTCAAAAAAAGATGAAGAGAAAAATCTATTCTCAAAAATATTAAGTAAGACATTACACCCTATATTTTTTGATGGTGATATTGAAAAATCTACCGAAAAAACAAAAAAATATAATGAATACTTAGCTTATGACAAGCTATCATTTAACATAGATTTTAAAAATGACGTAGAAGAAGTAAAAGAATTAAAGAATAAACAAGAAATAATAAAAGAATTTAATTCATACGATGTAAAAAATCTAGAAAGCAATAAAAAAATATATCTATTAAAAATACTATTCTCTTATTATGAACAAATACTAATTTCCTATCGTGGTAATGGTATGTTTTTTGCAACTAGTGGTATAGATGATTTAAATGATTACTTTAAAATTTTAAGAAAAAAAATAATAGAAATTGTAGAAAGTGATACAACATTCTCTAATCTAAAAGATGATGATAGTTTTGGAATAATACAAGAAATATCTAGTCTTTACTACTCAATAGATTATATGGAATCTTGGGAAGATTATACATATAAAATATTGTTAAATATAAGAGAATATATTGCTGATAAAGATTTACTTGAAAACAACTGCGAGATACATAAGTATGATGTTAGTTTAGTAAATTTTCTTGATAAAATATCTACAGAAATAGATGCTTTGAAAAAAACATTAAAAGTAAAAAATAATAATTTTAATAAAAATATATTAAATAAGAAGGAGGAAATAATTTCTAACTTATCTAAGAATGAAACAATAAAAAGATATAAAGATCCTGAGATTGAAAGATTTTTAAGTGTCTTATCACAAAATACAATAGAAGGAGTAACTAATTATTTATCTGATGGAAAAATACTTATAGATGATAATAATAAATTAGAAAAATATAAATGGATTTTAAAAAACGATCCTTTCATTTTTGAAAATGAATCTATAGGTAAACAATTTGAAAAATTTAATATTATATTTAAAGAATTACAGCTTTTTATGTTGGAAAAATTCCACGATTATAATCAAAATCCATTTTATTATTTATATCCAGATCAAAGACATTCCACAAAAGCAGAAGATGATAAATTCTGGATGGAAAATTTTCTAGAACTTATAGATATTAATGACAGATTTGAAAAAGAATATTTAGAACTTATAAAGCAATTTAATACTCACGGAACAAATAATGGAAATGATACAATAAAAATTGTACATAAATTTGAAAATAGTATTCAAGAAAAAGATATAGATTTAAATATAAAAAATATCAATGAAAATAAAAAACAAGATAATAATAAAAAATATCCATACAAATTAAATGCTGGAACTACTTGGCAAAATATAAATATGACTTTTGTAGACAATGAGAATATTTTTATAAATATAAAAAATCAAAATCATAAAACAAATTATATTGAGATGGGATTTAATGATAAAAGAAATGGTAATCCAAATAAACAATGGGAATTATTAAAAGTATTAGCTAAAAATAGTGGTAATATAGGACCAAAAAACCAAGATGCTAAAGATAATTATGAAAAACAAAAGGAATTATTGTCTAATAAATTAAAGAAATATTTCGGAATTGAATATGACCCTTTTGAACCATACAAAAAAGGAGAAGGATATAAAACTAAATTTACACTTATGTTTGACAATAAATACCAAAATGAAAATAAAGATACAGAAAATAGTCTAGAAAAAGAATCACAGGAAATATTTGATGATTATATGAAATAGAAAAATATAGAAAAATTAAATCTAAAAAAGACCTTACAAATAAAGGTCTTTTTATTTTTTACTGAATTTTCGGCATTAAGTTTAGAAAGTAATAAAAAATCTTTCTTTTAATTATTAAAAATATTTAAATTAAAATTATGATAAATAAAACAAAAAAATACAAAGAAGTTAAATATATTCATTATGTGACAGATCTTGGTCTAGCTACAGCATTATTATGCTTAGACCACGAACTTATAACCTTAGAAAGAAAAGATTCTAAAAGATCAATTTTCCTATTTCGCAAAAGAAATGATACTGAGAAAATAGAAAATAATTATTTCTCAAATAAATTAGAAGTAAAGGCACGAGACTTCTGGGACCACTCAAGAGCTTTAAAAAGCAAATTATATTCTGCTTAATATATGGTCCTATCAGATGAGAAAGTATTAGAATTTCAAAATCTCTATAAAACAGAATTTGGAATTGAAATGACAAGAGATGAAGCATACGATAAAGGTATGAGACTTTTAAATCTTGTTTCTCTCATCTATAAACCAATAACAGAAAAAGAAGAGTTTGAGACTAACAATAAAAGAATAAAAACTATTCAAAAATTATTAAATAACTAACATAAAATTATGTCTAACAATATTACAATTAAACAATATTTAGAAAACAAAAATATCCCCTTTCAAGAAAAAGGAGATGAACTTATAACTAAATGCTTATTTAATAACTGTGACAACGACAGCAAAGGAAATGAAGCACATTTATATTTTAATAAAAATACTTCTCAATATGAATGTAAAAAGTGTGGAGAAAAAGGAAATCTTATAACACTTCAAAAACATTTTGATGATTTTACCCCACAGAAAAAATCACTATATAATAAAACCAATCCAGAATTTAATACGGACTTAGTAAATAAATGTCACGAAAACTTACCAGATAGAATAAGAAAATATCTTAATGATAGAGGTATTGAGGATGGTCTTATAAATGCTTACAAATTAGGATATATTAGTTTATTTAAGAAAAAATGGATTACAATACCAATACTAAATGAAGACGGTTATCAATTTTTCAAATTAAGACAAGATCCAGCCGACGGAAAAGAAAAGATGACTTATCCTAATGGTATAGAAGCTATGCTCTATGGGATGTATGCTAGTCCTGAAGATGATTTAATAATATGTGAAGGAGAACTAGATGCTCTAGCTTTGATATCTGAAGGAAAACACGCTTTAACTTCTTCTCACGGAGCAAACACATTTAAAAAAGAATGGATAGATGAGGATATAAAAAATGCGAAATCTATCTATGTATGTTTTGATAATGATAAAGCTGGAAGAACTGGGTCCGAGAAAGTATTGAGATTATTAAAAGAGTCTGGAGTAAAAAATCTTTATCAAATAAATCTACCAAGTGAGATAGGAGAAGCTGGAGACATTACTGATTATCTTACAAAATTAAAATATCCAATAGAAGATCTCTTTACTAAATACTCAACTCCCTATCCTATAAATCACACACAGTTTAAAGAAATAGATAGTGATGAATTATCAGAAATTCTAGGATTAACAATCAAAAAAGATAACGAAAATAAGTTAGTGACATTTCTTTGCCAGCTTTCAGCCTATACAGAAGAAAATGCTTTTAATATTCTTTTTAGCAGTCCTTCTAGCTCTGGTAAATCATATATTGCTCTTGAGACAGCAAAACTTTTCCCAAGTGATGATGTAATGAAATTAGGCAATTGTTCTAAAACAGCATTTTTCCACGACACAGGAGAATATAATAAGGAAGAAAATCTTATCACAATAGACTTATCTAGAAAAATACTGATATTTACTGATGCCCCACATACTCAGCTTTTAGAAGCTTTAAGATCATTACTTTCTCACGATGAGAAATCTATGTTTTCTAAAATAACAGATAAAGACCAAAAAGGAGGACATAGAACTAAGAATGTGGAATTAAGAGGATTTCCTTCAGTAATATTTTGCACGGCTGGACTA
The DNA here is from genome assembly GCA_039809325.1 of Minisyncoccia bacterium. Taxonomy (GTDB): domain Bacteria; phylum Patescibacteriota; class Minisyncoccia; order Phycocordibacterales; family UBA5272; genus UBA5272. The sequence continues at coordinate 11,775 of JBDHUS010000010.1, forward strand.
AGATTAGATCAACAAGAAATGACAAGATTTATACTACTCTCCCCTGAAATCAATCAAGATAAAATTAGAGCTGGAATAGAAAATGTTATCTCAAAAGAAATAGATCCTGATAAGTATAATAAGACTATTGAAGATAATCCAAATAGACAGAATCTAAAATTAAGAATTGAAGCTATCAAGCAAGAATATATAGGAGAAATAAGAATACTTGATGAAGAAAAAATAAAAGAGAGATTTTTAAAATTTGGTAAAAGATTACAACCTCGTCATCAAAGAGATATTAAAAAGTTATTTGCTCTTATAAAAGCATTCACTTTGCTAAATCTCTGGTTTAGAGAAAGACAAGGTGATGTTTTAGTGGCTGATGATAAAGATATAGAAAACGCTCTCAAGCTATGGGACCAAATATCCCCTAGTCAAGAGCTTAATATTTCTCCTTATCTCTATGGAATTTATAAAGATGTAATTGTGCCAGCTTATAATGAAAAAAATACAGACCCTTTTAATGATAAAGTTGGATTATCTAGACAAGAAATAATGGATAAACACTATCAAGTCTATCAAAGATTTTTAGACCAAAACACATTAAGGCAACAAATTCTGCCTATGCTTGAGACTGCTGGTCTTATATATCAGGAAAAAGATAAGGAGGATTATAGAAAAATATTAGTCCATTTATCTACCTCTTATACTTCTGAAAACAATAGTGAAATGAACTGTGGGGTAGAAGTATCTGGTATAAAAATATCTGATAATGAAGATGGAGAAATTGAAATTATCAAAGATAAAATATAACCGTTAAACATGGAGAACTCCAAATGATTTCGTAAAATAACAGGAGAACTAAGAAAATAAAAATATGCTAACGAGAATGACGATTACGGATGATTATCTAAGTTTACCAATAAATAAACTTATAAAACTATCTAGAAAAAACATTTTTTATTCCAGTGAACTCACTTTTAGTAGAGGTCAAGAAAAAGTTGGTTCTTTAATGTGTCATCTAAATCTGCAAGATCTCTCTATGAGGCTAATTTATACACATACAGAGAATTATTCCGAAGAAAAAAGTGAATTAGATTATGAAATAAGACTAACTACTACAGAGTGTAATCTGGGTGGTTTTAGATATTGGTTTATATGTCCCCTATCAGTAAATGGAGTTTATTGTGGCAGAAGATGTGGAGTGCTATATGGTGGTAAATATTTTGGTTGTAGAAAATGCTATAACCTTAAATATCAAAGCCAAGCTGATAGTAACAGAAATAAAAATGGATATTTCTCAGCATTAAATAAAATATTTGATAGAGATGATCAATATGAAAAAATAGATAAATTAAAAAGATGGTGGTATAGAGGTAGACCAAATAAAAAATATGCAAGACTGCTTAGAAAAATATCAAATATAGATAGAAATGTAGATGTATATTGTGAGGCTCTAAATAAACAAAAAGAGAAAATAAATAGACTTAAAAATAATCCATAAAAATGGTATAATATGTATGCAACACATAATTATTCAATCTGTCCTAAAAAAGAGGTAATGATTCATTATGTGTTGCAACAGATTGAATTTCATTGCCTCTTTTTTGGGATATAACTAAAAAATATAAATATATGCAGTTAAAATACTTTTTATACGCTAGGAAATCTAGTGAATCAGAAGATAGACAAATACAGTCTATTGAAGACCAGATAAAAGATTTAAAAAGAATTTCTGGTCTAAAAGAATTAAATATTGTAGATATATTACACGAAGAAAAATCTGCAAAAAAACCAAATAACCGTCCGATATTTTCCGATATGCTAAAGCGTATAGAAAAAGGAGAAGCAGACGGGATATTGTGCTGGTCATTAAATCGTCTTTCAAGGAATCCAATTGATAGTGGAACGTTGAGCTGGATGTTACAACAAAATATAATAAAATGTATCCAAACTTTTGATAGGTCATATCTACCAGATGATAATGTCTTACTATTTAATGTAGAGACAGGTATGGCAAATCAATTTTTAATTGATCTAAAGAAAGTGTGTATGCGAGGAATGGAGGGAAAAGCTGATAGAGGATGGCTACCATCTAAAGCTCCTATTGGCTATCTAAATGAAAAGGATAAAACTAATGACATTAATATAATAGTCGAAGATCCAGAAAGATTTAATCTAGTAAGAAAAATGTGGGACCTTATGCTTACAGGAAATTACACAGTTCCTAAAATACACAAAATAGCTAATGAAGAGTGGGGTATGAGAACTAGAAAAACTAAAAAGTCTGGAGGTTTACCAATCCCTTTATCTATTATGTATGTGATATTTACGAATATATTTTATACAGGAAGGTTTATTTGGAATAAAAAAGAATACCAAGGAGAATATAAAGCAATGATAACATTAGAAGAATTTGATAAGGTCCAATTTATATTAGGAAGAAAAGGAAAACCTAGACCACAGAGTCATCAATTTTCTTATACCTGTCTAATGAGATGTGCAACATGTGGGCAATTGTATACCGCTACTGAAAAAACAAAAATCCTAAAGAAAGAAAATAAATTAAAAACTTATCATTATTATCACTGTATAAAGAGAAACAAAAATATTAAGTGTAATCAGGAACCTATGACACTAGATGAGGTAGAAAACCAAATAAGAGAAGAATTTGAAAAAGTAGAAATTCATCCCAAGTTTCTAAAATGGGCTCTGGATAGTCTGAATAAAAATAATGAGAAAGAAATAGAAGATAGAAATAAAATATATGAATCTCAACATAAAGATCTTATAACAACTCAAACTGAACTAGATAATTTGACTAGAATGAGATATAGAAATCAAATAGAAGAAGAATTCTATATAAAAGAAAGTGGGGCCCTAAAGGCAAGAATTGCCCGTTTAAGAGAGAATTTAAGAGATACTGAGGATAGATCTGATAAATGGATAGAATTAACAGAAAAGACATTTAAATTCGCTTTATATGCAAGAAAATGGTTTGATGAAGGAGATATAAATAAGAAAAAAGATATATTTACTGCACTTGGTCAGAACTTTCTTGTAAAAGACAAAAAACTTATAATTTCCAAGAATGAATGGCTTATTCCAATAGAAAAAGACTATCCTGCGTTAAAAGCAAAATATGACTCGTTAGAACTGAAAAAAGACCAAGATATACAAAGCTATAATACTGAATTAAGCAACTTAATTCTTGATTGGTGTGCCTATCCGGATTCGAACCGGAACTGAGGGCTCCACAAACCCTAGTGCTAACCATTACACCATAGGCACCATACTCTAACTTCATTTGTTAGAAGTATATTTTAACAAAAAAAT
>JBDHUS010000011.1:0-12070 GCA_039809325.1 Minisyncoccia bacterium
ACACAAAATGCGAAATAGAATAGCCCATGATGGCTCTAAATTCATATTAACAGACAGGATGGCAAGAAACACTTTAGAACTATATAGGTCAGTATTTAATGAATTTAAAATATTTGAATAAATTATTATGCTATACTATAATATAGTATATATATAATTTTATGAATATAGAAGACGCTAGTAAAAATAGGAGTAAAATAAGGAGTTATTTTAATAAAATAGGTCTTACACAAAATTTAGATACTTTAAGAGGTCTCTCTCGCGATGAGAGAATATTAAAGCAAAAAGAAAGAATAGAGAAAGCCATAGAGGAAGAAACAAACCCTATTGAAAAGAAAAAATTTCAAAATCTTTTAAATAATTATTTAGCCGCAAATGATGCAATAGGAAAATTCTTAAAAGAAAAATCAAAAGTAGAAATAGTATCCTCTGAATATAAAGACAAGGAAGGAAAAGTAAAGAAAACAACAAGAAATAAAAATATAGGTTCTCTTAGAAGTGAATATAAAAAAGAAATAATTAAAAATCAAGAAGAAAAACAAGAAAAAATAAAATCTAATTTTACGAATGAAAAATTAGCAAAATATTTTGAGGAGGCTAAAAAACTAATAAAAGAAATAGATGAGCTAGAAATATCTATAAACAGAGCTCATCTCGAAATGGTCGACAGGCTTCCTGGTGCAGAAGAATATTTTGACGATCTCTTAAATGAGAAAGAAAAATTAGAAAATAGTCTAGATAATATAAAACGAGAAGAATATACAGCATACAGGAGTGCAAAACTTATTTCTCTAAATGAGGATTTAAAAAAAGAAGGACATATTGCTAGAGTTGATAGTACAAAAGAAGATCTAAAATTTATTAGTGAAGCACTATTAACTGGTAATCCTGTATTTCTTCATGGTCCAACAGGCACAGGCAAGACTTCTCTTGCGAGATTTGCAGCAAAAGAGCTTACATTACATAGACCTTACATGGTTTATTGTAATCCACAAACAAAAGAATCAAATATCTTTGGTAGACAAAGTATTGATGTAGAAAATGGTGCATCAAAAACATATTTTGATCTTGGCCCATTAGCAAAAGCAATGAAAGAAGGAAAGGTTTGTATTTTTGATGAATTTACTTCACTCCCAAAAGAACAAATGTCTATGATTAAAGGTATACTTAATCATAAAGTTGGCGACTCTGTAGACATTCCTGGTAATGGTGATATAAAAATAAAAGAGGGATTCCAAATAATATACACAGCAAATCTTAAAAGTGATAAAAATAAAGAAAGAAATGACCTTCCTCCAGAAATGGCAAATGAATCAGCAATGTTAAATTTAGAAATAAAATATCAGTCTCCAGAAGAAGGATATGATATTTTCTTGTCTAGAATTATAAATGATGAAGGTTCTACAAATTTTTCTAGTTTTGATTTAGAAAATACTATACCCAATCTTTTAAAAGCTATGAAAGATATACAGGATGCATATCAAGGTGTATCTAGTCGAGATTTTATGGAAACATTAAATATGCAAGACGGAGGCTCCAGTAAAATAGTATCCTTAAAAAAGTTTGTTTTAAATCAAAGATCAATAAGTCAATTATTAGATATTTGGAATATAAGAAAGAAAAGAGAAAATAATATTTCTTTTATAGAGTTTTTAGATAAAAGTCTTTTAAAAGCTCTAAATTTTGGTGAATATAAAGAAGATAAATTACTTGCTACAAAAATCTTGGTAAATAGAGGATTGCTTTCTACAATATCTGCAAAAGAATTAGGTCTAGATGAAGATGATTTATCTATTGGTTCAAGATCTGTTTCTACGGAAAAGTCTAATTTGGATAAGTCTATATCTTCTTCTAAAGAAATTATAACTATGACAATACAAGAACTCGCTGAACTTGATCCATATGGAGTGAAAGCAAAATTTAGAGAAGATGATATTGAAAATGGATTTGTAAATAAATCTGGTAAAAAAATAATACCAGACGAATATATTCCTCCTCTTGAGAATATAAAATCTGTCGATCTTGATAAGTTAGACAAAGCTCTCGAAAATCTAAACTCAAAAGCTCGTATCGACAGAAACATAGAAAATGGGTCTATAACTATCACTCTCAATTCAAACGATATGAAATATTTAAAAACAAAAGAAAAAGCTTTAAAACAATTTGAAAATGCCAACCATACTCCTATAGATATCACAGAGAATTTCCAAAAACTTCTATGGGATACTATCACTAAAAAAACTCTACAAATAGTAATAATAAATCACGGAGAAACATCACCAGAAGAAAGAGAGAAATTGGTAAAAGATATGGATATCTTAGGCTATAGACCACTCACAGTAGCAGAATCAACAGCATTAGCTATAAAAAGGGTAGATTTATTTGATAAATATAAAAATACATATTTTAATAGTTATATAACACACAAGGTAGATTCTGTTCTTCGTGTCCCGTTTTTCTTCTGGGTTGGGGGTGGGCGCAAGCTGGATGCGAGTGGTGTCAGTAGTGATTGGAATGATCATGATCGCTTCGTTTTTGTTCGCAAGTAGAACTTTGACCTTATACACCTTGCTTTTGCTTTAGATATTTTGATTTTTGAATTGCAAAATGAGATATAATAATATTGAAAGTAGATATTGATTGCAGGGATAAAATTTTTGTAACATCGAAATCAGTAAAATATAAATCAGAATATATTAAGATAATTTTTAATTTATAGTATTTATATATTTAATTTCAAAAAAGAAATTTACTTGGCATACATATGTATTGTATTTCAGATACAGAATAATGTTCAACACTTGGTTGTGACCCGGTGGGGTGTCTTTGGTGTATATGTATGAGAATTCTGTTCTTCATGCCCCGTATTTCAACTGGGATGAGGGTAGGCGCAAGCTGGATACGAATGATATCAGTAATGATTGGAATGATCATAATCGCTTCGTTTTTGTTCGCAAATATACTTCTTTCCTTATCTTTATTGATGAGGTTTTTTATTTTCCATATCTTTTATGAGTTGATTGTGCCAGCCACCGAGCATTTTTCCTATTTCGGTTATTATATTTGAGATATGTGTGTATTTTTTAAAGTCCAATGCTTCTACATTACATGCAACCTTTAACAATATCTTTATCGTGTCTAGTATTTGTATTGATTTTAAAATATAAGCAAGCTTGTTTTCCCTCTTTACAAAAATAGCAGAGGATATATATGAAATTAAATCACAAAAAAGATTGTCTATCTTTGCTCCGATTGAATATCTGTGTATTTTTGGGAAATGTATAATGTATGTATGCCAAACAGTATAGACATTTTCAAGCTTGAGAAAAATCGGGGGGGGGGGTATTGATTTTATTCATAGTAAAAATTATATCATAGAGAAAAATCCTAACAAGAGTTTAAACTTTTCTGAAAAGTTAAATATAGAGTACTTTTTTAAGATTTATAAAAAATTTTTAAGAAATAAAAGAAAGGAAAGATTGGTATAAAAATAGGTGGAATATAGTAGTAGGGTATATGGAAGGTAAAGAAGAGGCGCTTTGGAGAATGGGTATACTTGAGGCTGATAATTTATTAGACGAGCTACTTTTGGATAGAGGATATCAAGGTATTACTATGGCTGATAAGTTAAAACAAGCTAATTTTAATACTATTGATCTCGCGTGGAGTGCTCACAAAATGAGAAATAGAATTGCTCACGATGGATCTAAATTTGTACTTACAGATAGAATAGCAAGAAATACTTTAGAATTATACAGATCAGTCTTTAATGAATTTAAGATATTTGAATAAATTATTATGCTATACTATAATATAGTATATATATAATTTTATGAATATAGAAGACGCTAGTAAAAATAGGAGTAAAATAAGGAGTTATTTTAATAAAATAGGTCTTACACAAAATTTAGATACTTTAAGAGGTCTCTCTCGCGATGAGAGAATATTAAAGCAAAAAGAAAGAATAGAGAAAGCCATAGAGGAAGAAACAAACCCTATTGAAAAGAAAAAATTTCAAAATCTTTTAAATAATTATTTAGCCGCAAATGATGCAATAGGAAAATTCTTAAAAGAAAAATCAAAAGTAGAAATAGTATCCTCTGAATATAAAGACAAGGAAGGAAAAGTAAAGAAAACAACAAGAAATAAAAATATAGGTTCTCTTAGAAGTGAATATAAAAAAGAAATAATTAAAAATCAAGAAGAAAAACAAGAAAAAATAAAATCTAATTTTACGAATGAAAAATTAGCAAAATATTTTGAGGAGGCTAAAAAACTAATAAAAGAAATAGATGAGCTAGAAATATCTATAAACAGAGCTCATCTCGAAATGGTCGACAGGCTTCCTGGTGCAGAAGAATATTTTGACGATCTCTTAAATGAGAAAGAAAAATTAGAAAATAGTCTAGATAATATAAAACGAGAAGAATATACAGCATACAGGAGTGCAAAACTTATTTCTCTAAATGAGGATTTAAAAAAAGAAGGACATATTGCTAGAGTTGATAGTACAAAAGAAGATCTAAAATTTATTAGTGAAGCACTATTAACTGGTAATCCTGTATTTCTTCATGGTCCAACAGGCACAGGCAAGACTTCTCTTGCGAGATTTGCAGCAAAAGAGCTTACATTACATAGACCTTACATGGTTTATTGTAATCCACAAACAAAAGAATCAAATATCTTTGGTAGACAAAGTATTGATGTAGAAAATGGTGCATCAAAAACATATTTTGATCTTGGCCCATTAGCAAAAGCAATGAAAGAAGGAAAGGTTTGTATTTTTGATGAATTTACTTCACTCCCAAAAGAACAAATGTCTATGATTAAAGGTATACTTAATCATAAAGTTGGCGACTCTGTAGACATTCCTGGTAATGGTGATATAAAAATAAAAGAGGGATTCCAAATAATATACACAGCAAATCTTAAAAGTGATAAAAATAAAGAAAGAAATGACCTTCCTCCAGAAATGGCAAATGAATCAGCAATGTTAAATTTAGAAATAAAATATCAGTCTCCAGAAGAAGGATATGATATTTTCTTGTCTAGAATTATAAATGATGAAGGTTCTACAAATTTTTCTAGTTTTGATTTAGAAAATACTATACCCAATCTTTTAAAAGCTATGAAAGATATACAGGATGCATATCAAGGTGTATCTAGTCGAGATTTTATGGAAACATTAAATATGCAAGACGGAGGCTCCAGTAAAATAGTATCCTTAAAAAAGTTTGTTTTAAATCAAAGATCAATAAGTCAATTATTAGATATTTGGAATATAAGAAAGAAAAGAGAAAATAATATTTCTTTTATAGAGTTTTTAGATAAAAGTCTTTTAAAAGCTCTAAATTTTGGTGAATATAAAGAAGATAAATTACTTGCTACAAAAATCTTGGTAAATAGAGGATTGCTTTCTACAATATCTGCAAAAGAATTAGGTCTAGATGAAGATGATTTATCTATTGGTTCAAGATCTGTTTCTACGGAAAAGTCTAATTTGGATAAGTCTATATCTTCTTCTAAAGAAATTATAACTATGACAATACAAGAACTCGCTGAACTTGATCCATATGGAGTGAAAGCAAAATTTAGAGAAGATGATATTGAAAATGGATTTGTAAATAAATCTGGTAAAAAAATAATACCAGACGAATATATTCCTCCTCTTGAGAATATAAAATCTGTCGATCTTGATAAGTTAGACAAAGCTCTCGAAAATCTAAACTCAAAAGCTCGTATCGACAGAAACATAGAAAATGGGTCTATAACTATCACTCTCAATTCAAACGATATGAAATATTTAAAAACAAAAGAAAAAGCTTTAAAACAATTTGAAAATGCCAACCATACTCCTATAGATATCACAGAGAATTTCCAAAAACTTCTATGGGATACTATCACTAAAAAAACTCTACAAATAGTAATAATAAATCACGGAGAAACATCACCAGAAGAAAGAGAGAAATTGGTAAAAGATATGGATATCTTAGGCTATAGACCACTCACAGTAGCAGAATCAACAGCATTAGCTATAAAAAGGGTAGATTTATTTGATAAATATAAAAATACATATTTTAATAGTTATATAACACACAAGGTAGATTCTGTTCTTCGTGTCCCGTTTTTCTTCTGGGTTGGGGGTGGGCGCAAGCTGGATGCGAGTGGTGTCAGTAGTGATTGGAATGATCATGATCGCTTCGTTTTTGTTCGCAAGTAGAACTTTGACCTTATACACCTTGCTTTTGCTTTAGATATTTTGATTTTTGAATTGCAAAATGAGATATAATAATATTGAAAGTAGATATTGATTGCAGGGATAAAATTTTTGTAACATCGAAATCAGTAAAATATAAATCAGAATATATTAAGATAATTTTTAATTTATAGTATTTATATATTTAATTTCAAAAAAGAAATTTACTTGGCATACATATGTATTGTATTTCAGATACAGAATAATGTTCAACACTTGGTTGTGACCCGGTGGGGTGTCTTTGGTGTATATGTATGAGAATTCTGTTCTTCATGCCCCGTATTTCAACTGGGATGAGGGTAGGCGCAAGCTGGATACGAATGATATCAGTAATGATTGGAATGATCATAATCGCTTCGTTTTTGTTCGCAAATATACTTCTTTCCTTATCTTTATTGATGAGGTTTTTTATTTTCCATATCTTTTATGAGTTGATTGTGCCAGCCACCGAGCATTTTTCCTATTTCGGTTATTATATTTGAGATATGTGTGTATTTTTTAAAGTCCAATGCTTCTACATTACATGCAACCTTTAACAATATCTTTATCGTGTCTAGTATTTGTATTGATTTTAAAATATAAGCAAGCTTGTTTTCCCTCTTTACAAAAATAGCAGAGGATATATATGAAATTAAATCACAAAAAAGATTGTCTATCTTTGCTCCGATTGAATATCTGTGTATTTTTGGGAAATGTATAATGTATGTATGCCAAACAGTATAGACATTTTCAAGCTTGAGAAAAATCGGGGGGGGGGGTATTGATTTTATTCATAGTAAAAATTATATCATAGAGAAAAATCCTAACAAGAGTTTAAACTTTTCTGAAAAGTTAAATATAGAGTACTTTTTTAAGATTTATAAAAAATTTTTAAAAAATAAAAGAAAAAGAAAAGATGTAAACGAATTTCATAAAAACCTTTTTGAAAATATTCAAAATTTGTATTTGGATATTAAAAATAAAGAATATAAACATGGAAAATATTTTGAATTCAAAGTTATAGATAATAAAACCAGAATAATTCATAAAGCGAGTGTCAGAGATAGAATAGTACATAGATTCATATACGAAATACTATATGATTTTTTTGATAAAAAATTTATTTATGATTCATATAGCTCAAGAGTTGGCAAAGGACTAGATAAAGCTGTAGCTAGATATGATATTTTCTTTAGAAAGATAACTAAAAATTACACAAAACAAGCTTATGTTTTAAAATTTGATATTAAAAAATGCTTTACGAGTATAGATAGTAATATTTTGTATAAAATCTTAGAAAGAGAAATAAAAGATGAAAGCACACTTTCTCTCTGTAAAGAAATAATAAATAGTCATAGTTCTGGCCTTCCTCTTGGCAATTTAACTTCCCAGCTTTTTATAAATATATATTTAAATGAGCTGGATTTTTATATAAAACACTTTTTGAAAATAAAATATTATATCCGCTATGCAGATGATATTATTTGTTTTTTTGAAAGTAAAAATAAAGCAGAAGAAAGTATGGAAAACATTAAAATATTTTGTGAAAAATTTTTAAAATTAGAAACTCATAAAGAAATTATAAAAACAGTATATAGCGGTATGGATTTTTTAGGATTTATTCACTTTAAAAAATATAAGATTTTACGAAAAATAACGCAAAAAAGACTTTTAAAGAATATAAATCTTAAAAATAAACATTCATATCTTGGACTTTTAAAGAAAATTAATGGACAAAAGATTTGTGATAAAATTTGTGATAAAATTAGAGTATGAGTATAGAGAGAATAATAAAAATAAATAAAGAAGAAGAGGCTGAGGGAGATACTGATGAAAAAGATAAAGAAAGCATCGAAAGAAATAAAAATGCCTGTTCTTTTGTCGATAGAAATAAAGACCTATTTTCTTTTAGAGCTGGAAAATATGGAGTGAATATAAAGCCAGCACCAGAAGGACTTAATACTTTTGCATATAATCTAGAAAATAGTGAAATATATGTTAACGATATGTTTTATAAAAAAGGTATGAGTGAAAAAGAAAAGCTTGTTGCAAATGAAAAGTCTACTTTCGCTGTTGAGCATGAGATAGAACATATGCTCGAGCATAAAAGTATTTTAAAAGAAAGTGAAAATGACAATCCTTGGAAAATTAAAGGAAAGGAAGTATGGGAAAATTATATGGATTCTCTTTCTGATAAAGCTTTTGCTACACTGGATAATTGTGTTTCAGATATCAGACAAAATAAATCTGTAATAGAAAAAAGCAATAAGCATAAAAAAGAAATTGAAAATGAAATGTATAAAGAACTTTTCCCAACAGAAGACCTAAGAGGCCAAAGAGATCAGTATGGAGTATTTTATAGAACTCCAAAGCATATTCAATTTAGCGAAGCTCTTCTTGTAGAAGCAAGATCTCGAGAGTGTATTGTAGATGATGATGTGAGAGGAGTAATAAATAAATTAAAAGAGATTAAAAATGAAAAGACTGGTAAAAATATTCTAGACACAATAACAAATCCAAATGTTCCAATGTCTACAAGACTTTTTTGGCAATATCAAGTTATAAAGCCTCTCATGGAAGAGTTAAAAGAAAAAGATTTTGAAAATAAAAATAACCAAAACCAGAATGAAAATCAGAATAAGCAGCAAAATAAAGGACAAGGGAACGAAAAAAGGGAAAGTCAAAATGATAAATCTGAAAAAGATGATGATGGAAAAGATAAACAAAAAAGTGAAAATGGAAATAACGAAGATGCTGAAAGTGATGACTCAGATGAAGGGACAGATGCTGGAAATAAAAGCTTGAAACCAAAAAGAAAAATAACAGAGGAAGAATACAACAAAGCCTTTGAGGATGATTATAAAAGAGCAGAAAAGAGAATGTTGCCAAAAGCAAGCAAAGAAGAGATAAAAAAGTCAGTAGAAAAATTTTTAGAAAATCATCCAGAGCTTGGTGAGTCAGAACAAGAGAAAATAGAAAGACAAAAAAGAGAGTCAGAAGAAAAGAGAGCTAAAGATTTAGGAGTAAGTATAAATGATTTGCGTAATTATAACAATCTCTCAAAAGAATTACGAGAAACAAAAAATTTTGAAAAGATAAATGATCTTATAAAAAGGATAGTTTCAGAAAGAAAAAAAGAAAAATTTGTACCAAAGTATCCTCTCGAAGAAGGAGAAGAGTTAATTGACCCAGCTGGTCTCGTAACTAGTGTAAAAGGAGGAAATATGAGACCAAAAGTCTGGCAAGACACAGAGACAAAAGAATGGAAAGGTGAGCTTTTTTCAGAAATAGAAATGTCTTTAGTTTTTGATAGATCAAAATCTATGAAAGGAGAAAAAATAAAAGAAGTACAAAAAGCCGCAGTACTCTTTATGAATTCTCAAAAAGATTTGCAAGATGAGATTTTTGAAGGTGAAAATGAAGACGAAGGACTTATAAAAGGGTTGAAAGTCTCCTTTGAAGTATATTCTTTTCAAAATACAGAACAGGATTTTATACCAGTAAAATCCATGAGTGATAAATTTGAAGAGGGAGATAGGATAAAAGTTTGTGCTCACTTTAATAATGCTCCAGGAGATAGGACTACAGATGCAAATTGTCTCTCTGCTATATATGAAAATCTAAATAAAGATGAAGAAAAGAAAGAAAAATTAAAAGAAAATGAACTTAAAAAAGTTGTAATTGTACTTACAGATGGAGACTCTCATCAATCAAGTAAAGTAGCAGAATATTTAAAAAAGTTAAGAGATTTAAAAGTCTCAGTACTTGGTATCGGTATTACAAATGAAGGAAAAAGTGTACTCACAACATATGCTAAAGGCTCAAAAGTCGCAGAAAAAGCAGAAGACATTTCAAAAATTTTAGAAGAAATTATAGAAAAGGAATTTTCTGATTTATTACCCTTAAAGAACTAATTTGCCTATCATATATATTCTTAAATTATAATCTTAAAAATGCTATAATTAAATTATTATTAAGTTTTGCTTTATTTGTGAATTTTGTTTATATATTTAATATAATAAAATTATGGAAAATGAAAAAAAGAGTAGTATTAATAAATACCTTTGGATAGTAATAATATTAATTATACTTTGGGGGACAATAGAGATATTTAATTTAAATAAAAAAGAAGAAAAAAGTATATTAAATAATAATATAGCTTCTACTAGTGAATTAATAAATATTTCAGCAAGTGGTAATGAGCCTGGTTGGTATTTAAAAATAAATGGGAATCCTAGCTCTACAAATACATTATTAGTAGTAGATTATGGAGAGACTACATTTACTGGTATATTAGGGAGAACTTGGCAAGAAAATTATGAATCAGAAACTCAATATAGAGGATTTTTAACTCCAAGTGCTACTTCTACTATAAAAGAAGAGAAAGATTTTATAATTTATTTTAAAAAAGAAATTTGTACTGATGATGCAGATAAAGCTCATACTTATAAAGTAGAAATTAACATGCATAGTGAAAAGGAATATAAAGGTTGTGCCGATTTTAATTAATTAAATAATAAGTTTTTTAAAAAACTATTCTAAATGAGTAGTTTTTTATTTTATTTATTTTTTGTTATCATAAAGTTATGAAAAAGGAAGATCTTAAAAAATATAATTTACCAGAAAAAAGTGGTATTTATTTCTTTTTAGATAAGAAAAATAGATTTAAATCTTTACCAAAAAAAGATAATATATTGTATATAGGAAAAGCTACAAATTTAAATGATAGAATTAAAAGTTATTTTTCTAAAGATTTAGAGTCGGGAAGAGGTCTTAAAATTCTTTCAATGATAGAAAATGCGAAAGATATTTTTTATATAGAAACAAACTCTGTACTTGAAGCTATTATACTCGAATCTAAATATATAAAAGAATATCAACCATTTTTTAATACAAAAGAAAAGGATGATAAGAGTTATTCATATGTTGTTTTTACTGATGAAAAGTACCCTAAAGTCTTAATAGTAAGAGGTAGAGAAATAGATAAAGATAATAAATTAAAAATACTTAAAAAATTCGGTCCTTTCGTATCAAAAAGTGAACTTTTAGAGGTAATGAAATTTATAAGAAAAATATTTCCTTATAGAGATAAATGTAAACTTAATGAAAAAAGAGGATGCTTTAACTATCAAATAGGATTATGTCCAGGTGTTTGTATAGGTAAAATAGGAGAAAAAGAATATTCTAAAATATTAAAAAATATCGAAAATATATTATCCGGCAATTTTAAAAATTTACTTAAAGATTTAGAAAAAGAGATGAAATTTTTAGCAAAAGAAAAAAGATTTGAAGAAGCAAGTAATGTAAGAGATAAAATAAATGCTTTTTTATACATTAAAGATATTAATTTTATTAAAAATAACAATTTAGAAAATAAAGAAATTTCCGATAAGAGAATAGAGAGTTATGATATTTCTCATATATCTGGTAAAAATAGAGTCGGAGTTATGATTGTATTTGAAGGTGGAGAGTTTAAAAAGAATGAATATAGAAAATTTAAAATAAAAGAGGGTATAAATGATGATTTGGCAGGCCTTGTAGAGATTTTAGAGAGGAGGTTTTCTCATAAAGAGTGGAAATATCCTGATATTTTATTGATAGATGGAGGAAAAGTACATTTAGAATATATATCAAATAAATTAAAAACCATGTTAAATAAAGAAGAATTAAGAAAAATAAAGCTTTTATCAGTAGTAAAAGATAAGAAGCATAAGGCTAGAGAAGTATTGTCTTTAAGGGCTGTGGATAAATCAATAAACAATGATCTTATAATAAAGATTAATGAAGAAACACATCGATTTGCTATATCCTATCATAAAGCCTTGAGAAATAAAA
>JBDHUS010000012.1:0-11654 GCA_039809325.1 Minisyncoccia bacterium
ACGGACTAATTGATGTGGAAATACTAATTTTGATAATCCTAAAATTAGATTAGCCTTTTCTTTTACCTCCTCCCCCACTCCGTAAGCTCCGCCAATTATGAAAATAATCTTTTCGATTCCTTCATTCATTTTTTCTTCAAAAAAATTAGATAATTCTACTGTAGGCTTTTCTTTACCTCTTTCGTCAAGCAAAATTATATAATTATTCCCTTTTTCTTTATTTAAAATATCAAGAATTTTACTAGATTCTTTTTTAATCTGAACTTTTTTATTATTATTATCTTCACTATTTAAAATATTCCACTTTAGATCAAAATTTGCTTCGATTCTTTTCTCAAAACCTAAAATATACTCTTCAAGATTTTTATCATGCTTTTTACCAATTGAAATAATTTGAAATTTCATATTAAATCTAATATATCATTAATTAAAATAAAAAATAACCTGTAAGATTATTACAGGTTATAGATTTTGTCTGTATCCTAAAATTATAAAGATTCCATTTTTTTAATTTCAATTAACTTCTCGACTTTGAAACTATCTATGTAATCGATGAAATTAATAGAGTCGATTTTTTGACTTGCAATTCTTTTCATAAACATAAAAGTTTCCTTAACATAATTTGGCTTTACACTATTATAAGTTTTCAATTTTTTTTCTAAAGTTTTTCCTTTATAATATTTACCTTCTGCTAATTTTTCTGCTACGAAAGATATAGCCTCTTCATAATTTTTAAAACTTTTTTGTCCATATCCAAATGGATTAAAAGGTCTAAAAACTTTTTTACCACCACTAGATTCTTTTATGGAAATAGTCGGTAAAAGAAAAGGATTTAAATTATGCTTTTCTGCCGCTTCTATAAATTCTGAAGCATATTCATATAAAGGCATATTCTTTGCCTTTAAATAAGCTTCTATTTTTGCCTCATTTTCTTTTTTTTTAATAAAAGAAAATAAAGCAATAGAATCTACCACATATTCCTTTTTTACAATTTTATTTTCCGCTAAAAGCCTTTGAGTTTGTGCAGAAATTTTTATAATCATAGACAAAACAGCAACTAATACAGTTGCAATAATTACTTTAAAGAACTTTTTCTTTTTTTCCATTATTAATATTTTAATTTTAAATTTTTATAAATATAGATAAATATTTGGGCGCGAGCGCATTAAGACGCTCTATGTGCACAAATATTTATCTATTGATACCAGTATTTATATAACATTTATACTAAATATAATCAAAAATAATGTTAAATATACTTAACATTTACAAGTTTTTTTCATTTTTTAACAAAAATATTTCTTTTATTATACTTTTTAATATATAATTTAAAAAATATGAATTTATTATCTATTGAAACTAGTTGTGATGAGACTGCTATTTCTATACTCAATTTTAATAAAAATCAAAATACTGAAAGTGAAGTCTTTTTTAATGTTCTTTCTAATCATGTATTGTCTCAGATAAATATTCATCGTGAATTTGGTGGAGTTTTCCCAGCTCTTGCAAAAAGAGAGCATGCTAAAAATATTATTAAAATCTTTGTAGAATGTTTAAAAGAGGCAGATTTGTATAAAGAAAATACTAATATAAAAAATGAAATAGATGCAATTAATACAGAATTCGCCAATAATCCTGAAAGACTTTTTGAAGAAAAAAAGAAAAGATTTAATTATGAAAAAGTAGAAAAGATAAGAATTCTCCTTGAAAGAGAACCTGAGATGTTTGGTGAGCTTATGAAAAGTCTTTTAGTTATTGAAAAACCTGATATCCAAGCTATCGCCGTAACCATGGGACCAGGACTAGCGCCTGCACTTTGGGTTGGTATAAATTTTGCAAAAGCTCTAAATATATTTTGGGATATTAATATTTATCCTATTAATCATATGGAAGGACATATTGTAAGCGCACTTGTCTCACCTATTGCTGAGAAAGAATACATATTAAAAACTTTTGAGTCTCCAGCTATAGCACTTTTAATATCTGGTGGGCACACTGAAATAATTTCTTTTTCAAATATTGGTAAATATGAAAAAATTGGAAAAACTGTAGATGATGCTATAGGTGAAGCATTTGATAAAGTAGCAAGATCTTTAGAACTTCCCTATCCTGGTGGACCTGAAATATCTAAAATAGCAGAAAAAGTTAGAGAAAATAATTTAAAAATAGAAAATAGATTTAAACTTCCTCGTCCAATGATAAATTCTGATGATTTAAACTTTTCTTTTTCCGGTCTTAAAACTGCTGTAATACACAAAATAAAATCCTCCTTTGACAAAGCTATAGAAGGACAAGAAACTGAAAAAGAAATAAAAGAAAAAATTAGAAATATTATCTCTCTAGATTTTGAAAATGCTGTAACAGAAATATTATTAAAAAAAGTAAAAAAAGCTTTAGAAAAAGTAAATGCAAAAAGTCTGCTAATAGGTGGTGGTGTAATAGCAAATACTCATATTAGGAAAAGTTTTATAGAATTTTCAAAAAATGAAGGAATTGATTTATATATTCCAGAAAAATTTTTAACTGGTGATAATGCTTTTATGATAGGCACTGTAGCGATATTAGAAATATTAAATAAAAAAAATCCTACAAACAAAAATAATATATCAGCTGATAGTAATTTTAATGTAGAGAATATATAAATTTAAAAAGCATTTTATTAAAAATGCTTTTTAAATTTAATACTATTGTATAGTAAAACCTACTTTAAAGATTTAATATACTCTTCTATTTGTGAAGACATTTCAGGAAGAGATTTTTTTAAATTATTTAGAACATTGATAGCTAAATTTTTATTACCTTTCTCTAAATATATTTGTGATAAAACCACAGCTGAACTTATATCTTTAGGATTAATTTCTAAATTTTTCTTTAAAA
Organism: Minisyncoccia bacterium; assembly: GCA_039809325.1. GTDB lineage: Bacteria > Patescibacteriota > Minisyncoccia > Phycocordibacterales > UBA5272 > UBA5272. The sequence goes on from JBDHUS010000012.1 coordinate 2,878, forward strand.
TAGTTATTAATCTAGATTCATTATTTTTTAATCTATAAGCACTGAGTACACCTTCGTCAACTTTCATAACACCATCTACAGTTAAATATTTCTCCGCTTCATCAAAATTACCTACATACATATCAGTTAAAGCTAAAGCAACTTTAGACAAATCATAACTATTGTCAGAATTGTACATATCTTTTGCTACAGTATTAGCCATTTCATAATTTCCAGACAAAAGAAGTGCTTGTATATAGTCCATAGCTATAGTTTGTTTTTTAGGTGCATATTCATAAGCTTGTTTACTATAAACTAATGCGTCTCCTATATCACCTACTCCTCTTAAAAATGCTGAATATATTGAAAGACTTCTAGGATCAATTCTTTTTTTAAGTAAAATTTGATATTCTTCTTTTGTCAAATCTATAGCATTTGAAGCGGTTTTGTAAATTGGCGCATACTCTTCAGAATTTGGTAAATTTGCTGATTGTATCTGATTTAATAAGTTTAATGTATTTTGTGCTAATTGCTCTCTACTTTCCATTTCTGCTATTCCACCAATATCTGCTGCTTTTTTAAATGACTGTAGGCTTCTTTCTAGAGATTGTAATGCTGTTTCATTACTTTTTGGTACCGGAACTAATCCTTCAATAATATACATATTTGCTCTTACATATCTTATATTTAAGAAATAAAGTGAAAATAATAGAGCAATTAAGATTATAGGTCCATATAAAATCTTTTTTCTTTTTTCTTCTTTTTGATCATATTTATATACTGTATTTTCATTTTTTTCTCCATTAAATCTAACTGAAATATATGCAAGAACTATAAAGAATAAAATATAAGATATTAAATTATCAAATACAAATATATTATGTATAAAATAAGAAATTAGTAATCCTGTTAATATAGCTCTTTCAACAAATTCTGAACTTGTATTATACTTTTTACCATGTTTTTTAGTCCACAACATCCATATAGCAGAAATATATAAAGCTAAATAAGCTAAAAGACCCAAAGCCCCTCCCGCTATAAGCCAATCCATAAACACATTATGTGTTCTATCAAACCAAGGTTCTTGAGAATACATACGAGCATCATTGTGTTTAGCAAAAACAAAAAAATAATTATCTTGCCCCCATCCTAAAATTGGTCTCTCTTTAAAACCGTCCAAAGACATTTTTATATTTATTAAACGTGAAGTAAATGTTCCATCACCTGAAATAGATAAGAGGCTCTCATAAGTAGAAGTTGGACTATAAAGTTCTTTTTTGATCTCTATTAATTTATTTGGCAAAGAAATAGGATTTGCAAAACTAGAAACTTTGGCAAGCCTATTTAAAGTACTTGAATTTTGAATGAAAGTAGAAGATGAAAAAGCTATTAATCCTATATATGCTAATACAGCTACAACTATGATAGTTATAGACACCCTTCTTTCATTCTTTAATTCTTTATATTTTTTACCGCCAAAATAAATAATAATAGCAGACACAAATATACCTATAGCAAATCCTACTTGAGCTCCACGAGTTTGAGTATAAAAGAACACTATAACATTTAATACTATCATCAATAAATATACCCAGTTATTTTTAGATTTCTTTTTATTTTCTTCAAGATATGTAATTAAAAATAGAAAAATAAAAAACACTGTATAAATTGCGAGATATGTAGAGTTTCCTAAACTTGAATCAAGTTGACTACCTCCTTGGCTAGGAGAAAATAGTTTATGAATAGCATCTCGAAGTGCTGGCAAATATTTCATTGGTAAAAATTCTGATAAACCGAATAATTGTAATAATCCTAATAGTAACACTGGAATATTTGAAATGAATAGTATTGTTTTGTATTTCGTTAAATAGACCTTTTCCTTAAATAATGTTATAAGCATTAAGAAATACAAAAATAAATGTGCATGCGAAATAAATCCTTCCATTCTTTCAAAGTTTGAAAAGAATGAACGTAATGGATTTATTGAAAAAATATCTGCTAATAATAATATAAATACAAAAGCAGAATAAGTCCATAATATTATTGATTTTTTAGGACGAAATCCTTTGTCTAATATCATTAACATTATCCAGCTAGCAGCTGCTATTTCTACTAGTATTCTAAAACCAAAATTCTTTCCTGTAATATATGGGAAAAGCATAGCGTTCCAACTAGCATTTATACCAAATCCAGAAACATAAAATGCTAAAAATGGCACTATTGCTAAACATATATATAATATATTTTTCAAAAATTTATTTTTATCAATATTCATAAAATGATTTAATAGCTTTAACTTAAATTTATAATCTTAAAATTATATCATAGAAAATTAACATATAACACTTCCCTTTTTGGAAAAAGTGTGTGATTTTAAATCAAATCTTTTATCATATAAGTAGAGTCTAAATAATACCCAATTTTTTTATAATATTCTCGTACTCCTACTCCTGAAATTACAGCTATCTTTTTGTATCCATTTTCTTTTGATATTTTTTCTGCTTCTCTCATTAATCTTTTTCCAAATCCGACATGCTGACTTTGATCTCCTCTTTCTCCAATCTTTTTTACAGAGCCATAAACATGAAGTTCACGAATTAACGCTGTCTTATTCGTTAACACTTTTAAATTTTCATACTTTGAAAGTTCTTTATCGAAATAATCACTTTGAAGGCGAAGTCTTACAAATCCAGCTAATTTATCATTATCGTTTTTATTTATATATTCTAAAAAAAATTCTGTTCCAAAATTTGTATTATATTTTGTAATTCTAAGCTCAAAATCTTTATCATTTACTTCAGAATCTCTTATCTCTCTTGATCTTATATCTTGTTGAATAAATCCATTTTTCTTTTGTTCTTGATCAACAAGTTCTCTCATATTACTTTTTTTGCTTGAAGCTAGTATATATGTAGCTGGTATATCACGAATCATTCTTATAAGTCTTGTGTAATTTTTAATTTCTTTTTCTATTTTTGTTAATACATTGACTAATGTTTCATCGTCATATGGTTTATAGTCAAAACTAACCGCTTCATAATTTTCTTTGTCTTTTTGTATTTTTTTATATGATACTGGCGAAAGAGTTTTAGATATATATGGTGTAGAATTAGGAAATGAAGACATTAATAAAAAATTTGGAGTATTTTCTTTAATATTCTTAGGTCTTACATATTCTTTTTTTGTAAACATTTTATATAATAAACTCGTCTTTAAAATCATACAGGGATATACTTTAAGCATATCTGGATGAAAATCCAAACTATTGTATAAATCTTTAAACATTTGTATATCCATTTCGGGATTTGATTCTGGAAGATTTGGCATCATATGATAAACAAATTTAAATCCGCTACTACGCATAATTTCTGTAGCTTTTGCTATACTTTCTCTAGACATTTCTCTTTTATTAAAGTCTAAAACATGCTGATCAAGATGCTGAACTCCTATTTCGATTTTTGTAACTCCTAAATATCTAAGCCAATTTAATTCTGAAAAAGAAATGTAGTCTGGTCTAGTTTCTATAGATAGACCTATTATTCTACACTCAGATTTTTCATTTTCTTTTTGAAGCTCTATAATATCTTTATTTTTAAATAAGTCTTTTTTTGTTTTAAATTCATTTGCCGCTCTAAAAATTTCTTTTATAAAATATTCTTGATATTCCTTTTCATAATAATCAAAAGTTCCACCGATTACTATGACTTCTAATTTATTAATTGGATGTCCATTCATTTCAAGAGCTGTAAGTCTTGAAACTATTTGTGCATATGGATCAAAATTATTCGCTAAGGCTCTTGCTGCGGCTGGCTCTTTTGATAAATAACTTTTAGGCATTCTAGTTTCTGTTGGACAATAAATACATTTCCCAGGACATGGGTATGGCTTAGTAAGTAAAGATACTACAGTTACTCCTGAATTACTTCTAACTTTTAATCTTTTTAAAAGATGTTCCACTTCTTTTCTTCTTTCATTATTTTCTTTTAAAATATTCTCCTTGTCGCTATCTAATCTATTTTGGAACATAACAATAAGCTCTGTATTTGTTGGAGTTTTTGTCTTGCCTCTTTCATGGGCTTTTTTTTCAATATTTAGAATTTTATTTACTATAGTCTTTGAACTAAGAAATCTTTGTTTCTTGGAGAGCTCATTTCTTATTTCTTCTATTTCTTTATATAAAATACTATCCTTCGTTATAAGACGCTTTAAATTATTTAAATCTTTTTCATTATAAACTTTAGCAAAAATATTATTCATTTTACTAATTTAACAAATTTTAATAAAAAATGGAAATAATATTAATTTAAAATATTAATTATATATATAACAGAATAACTAGAATTAAGATTGTCCTTCAAATAAATCCTAGCCTTATCTCCTGGAGCTCCCCATATTTGACTATTATACAAACTAAATGCCCAAAAATTAGATAATTTAACTACTTCGTATAAATTCATCATAACACCATCATCTAGAACAGCATAGTTGCCAGGATTGGAGCAGTCTGTATCATTTAAAGAAAGACATATGAAAGATTTAGTAGACTTTGTATTATATGTAAAATATAAAATATTTCCTTTTGATAAATACATATTACCTTCAACTTGAGAAAGACTTCCTTTTATTGTAGAATCTTCTGTATTTGAATCATTTATTGTTGGCGGTAGAGTTATAATAGGAGTAGTTGGTTTACTAGGTGTTGGTGTTGGTTTGGCTGGAACTTTTGGAGTAGAATTTGAATTATTAGTACTTGATGTAGGAGTGATTTTAACTGTTGCTGGGGCTGGAGAAATTGGTTTAGCAACATAAGAAATGACAGGATATTTTATACAAGTTAGCTCTTTTAGAATTTCTCTTAGATCTGCCTTAACTATACCACTTACCTCTATCTGATTTCTATATTGAAATTTAGCAACTGCCAATGCTGTATTTTGATCATAATTTCCATTGGCTGGAGCATCTAAGTATCCTCTATCATATAAATACATTTGAAGAGCAGAAACCTCTTTTCCTGTATTAATATCGTTTGCTCCAATTGACATGTTTTTTGTTAATAATACACAATATTTATAATCATTTGGATCTAATGCTTCAAATCTACCAGTAGCAAGCTTTGGGTCTATTTGTATTATAGGGTTCGGATTAACTTTATAAGGATCAGAACTATTATTACCAGATCCAGATCCACTAGTGCCGTTCCCATAATTTGGATTGTTAAAAATATTTCCACTACCTAAAATATCTCCCAAACCCGAGTCTCCTGAAGCATCTCCATAATTGCTACCATTCCCATAATTCCCATTACCGTAATTACTACCATCTCCATAATTGCTACCATTCCCATAATTCCCATTACCGTAATTGCTACTGTCTCCATAATTACTACCATTACCATAATTTCCATCTCCATAATTACTACCATTGCCATTGTTTCCGTTATTAAGATAATTATTTAATTCATTATATAAATCAGAATATGGATTATTAGGATCATATGGTGGGTTATTTTGACCATTACCAGTATTTGAAGAAGTAGAAGATGTAGACGAATTTCCACCTCCTAAAAAATTGGATGTTGGAGGAATATAGTTAAGTAAATTTAAATTAAATCCTGCAGGCATCATTGCATATCCTGAAGGACAGCTATAATTTGGATAAGTGATAGTTATATATTTTGTAAAATCTAATCTGCTATAATCATCTTTTCCTGTATTTGGATCTTTTATTATCTCTCCTTTTACGCAAAGTCTTAATTCTTCTGCTCTTGCTATAGTATTTGAATTAATATAATAATAGAAAAAACTACCGATCAAAATCGAAAAAACAAAAATATTGAAAATTATCTTTCGTGCATTCATAAAAATCTTCTAGTCTTAGTATTAGTATAACAGATTTTTAAACCAATTTATTATACCAATATCCACATTCTCATTATTATTTTTTACTAGTTCGTTCTTAACTATTTTTGCCTTTGTTATATTTTTTTCATTTATATTATCTTTTAATACTAATCTTTTTATTGTTTTTAAATTTATTTCTTGATTATTATTTGAGAGAGTTTTAATTTCCTTTTCTTTTATTTCCTCATTTTTAATAATAGTTTTATTATTTATAACCCTATTTATAACTCTATCTGGTAATTTGTTAGTAATAAGATTATCAACTATGTTATTGTTTATAATATTTATATTATCTAAATCTGTATTAGTGTTTGTGCTAATAGTCGCTGATAATAAATTTGTATTTGTTGCATCATTTATCAAATTATTCACTTCTTTTATATAATAAATCAAGGCATTTTTATTTGGATAAAGTAATGATATATCATTAGCTGGAAGCTTGAACCCTATAGCTTCTCCTGATAAATGAATTATTTTCTTTTTAGGTATTAATAAATTTTTAGGTAATTTATATAAAGAGCCATCTATTTTTAAATAAAAATTTGATAAAAATAAATCATACTCTGTTTTATTTTCTAAGTCTATATAATTTTCGTCTCCACCTATTCCTATTTTTGAAAAAGATAAATCTGGTTTTATTACTTTAATATTCATTCTACCTTGTCCTCCACTAGTATATCCATCGGCTGTTGCTATTAATATATATTCTCCTGGATATGTATAATGATAGGATACATCTTTACCAAATTTTTCTCCACCATCACCAAAACTCCAATGAAAATCTAAGCCACTTATAGATTTCTTTTCGCTGTCTATAACTTTTACTGTATAATCTGTATCGGCTAAAGCTGGTACGACTTTATCTTCTGGGAGAAGTACTTTTATATCTCCATAAATGTTTTGATTATTAAGTGGAATGTAAATATATTTTATAATCTCCTTTGTATTCGTTGCTCCTGATGTTGATGTAGATGAAGTTGATGATCCGCTTGTACTATTATCAATAATATTAGTAGAACAAGATGTAGAATCTATAGAATCAACTCCATTTATAGTATATTCAATATTGTCATAAGAAAGAACTTCTCCTATTACTAAACTAAAACTTGAACTAAAAACTGAACAATTTAAATTATCAAATATTTTCTTGTTAGGATTTTCAGCAATAATAAAATAAGTCTTTGGAGGAATAATGAAAGCATTACTCTTACCTTCTACAACTTTAACACCGTGTTTAGATGGTTTAACACTATTATTTGTAAAAAGACTTATTCCTTCAATATTTTTTTCACTTTCACTATCATTGTAAATCTCTATCCAAGGACTAGTCTTGGGGCCTGAGATTTTTTTTATCTCAAGAGCATCTGCTTTGCCAAATAATAAAATAATTAAAAGTAATAATAAATATTTTTTAAAAGACATAAGATTACTTATTATTATTAAATAATAATTGCTAAAAACATTATAGTAAAATTAATAAAAGAAATAACACACCAAGTACAAAAAGCTTTTAAAATGAAAGCTTGCACGAATAAAAAGTAAAGAGAAAATAAAAATCCAAAAACAATTATAATAAATAAAGGCCAAAATGGTATTATCGCTGATATAAAAAGAAAAGTTAAAATTATAATAAGTAAATACATACAAAATCCTAAAATAGAATTCGAAATACCAAAAGTCTTGCTTTGCTTACTATGTTGAACTTTATAACACCATTCTTTTGGAAAAAATGGGCAAGCAACTTCACTCTTTTTAACTTTGTGATAAATTAAATAAAGAGTATCCAAAATCCCTATAATACTAAAAATATAAATAATATTGATCATATATTTGTTTATTAATATATAAATTATATCACTATTTCACAAATATCATTTTTTTTCTAAAGATCTATATCATACATATTTTTTAATTCTTCAAAACTACCATTAAAATAATCCAAATCTACCTCTCCTTCTATGCCTTCTATTTTGTAAGTATCAAGTGCTTGCCAAAAAGTCCAACCTTTTTCAAATATTTTTCTTATTTCTTCTTCGTCATTAAGTCCAAAAATATTTGTATAATCTCTACTCATTATATCTCGATCAGTAATTCTAACAAATAAATAATAATCATTATTATTTAAAATAGTAAATAATTTTCTGAATTCTGAATATGTATCTATCGTGATATATATTATAGGTTTAACTTTATAATTATCTTTTATAGAAAAGAAAAAATCTTGAAATTCTTTTATTTCAAAATCTATACCATTTTTACTTCTACAATTTCTAAATAATTCTAAATCTATAACTGGAGGAAGGTCAATCAAATCTTTTTTTACATTTTTTATAAAAAATTCTGCTTGCTTTTTACCATTTTCACAAAGTCTATAAAAGTGATAGGCTCCCATTAATATATTTGCCTCTTTTCCATTTTTTAAATTATTATCAAACATAATATCTTTAAAATCATCCCCTTCTGTAGCTTTAGCAAAAATAAAAGAAATATTTTGATCTTTTAATTTTTGAAAATCAATTTTGCCTTGAAATTTTGAAATATCTAATCCTTTTATATATTCTAAATCTTCAATATTTACTTTCTCTTTTATTATATTTACATCATTTAAAATATTTTCTTCTTGAATGTTTAAATTATTATCCAATAAATCATTTAAGGGTTTATTTTTATCGGGTAAAATAAATATTAATATTATAATAAAAATAAATAAAAATACTCTAAAAATATTTAAAATGCTTTTCTTTATTCTCATCTTTTTCTTCATATAATTAAAAGTATATTATAAATGAATAAAAAAGAAAAAACTCCCGATATGGACGCATCCATATAGGGATTTTTTTATAGTGATATTACTAATATACATCTAATACAAAAATAATACAAATAATTCTTGGCTCC
>JBDHUS010000013.1:0-11390 GCA_039809325.1 Minisyncoccia bacterium
TATAAAGCGAAATCAAATTCGTAAAAATTGAAAATAAAATATTCCGTGGTAGCTCAGCGGTAGAGCAGTTGGCTGTTAACCAATTGGTCGCAGGTTCGATCCCTGCCCACGGAGCCAAGAAGGGTTATCTGATAATTTCAGCACCAAATCAAATGGAGAAGCTATTGTGAAATATAGCTTCTTTTCCTTTATGGTAGGGTTCTGAAGTAGATAACTCAAAAATATTCTTTTTCTTTGAGGTTCAGAACAATTCTCAAATATGCTTTTAGCTCTTCTTGCTAGAGAAACTATTGTTCCTACAGTGGTTTTATAATCAAAGTCTGCTTTATCGTGTTCACTTAACTCAATAGAGAGCAATTGTATCTTATCATTATATTCTTGCAATTTTTTGTCATAAATATCTTTAGTAATACTCTTATTTGGTTTATCAAAATCTTCTAAATAAGCGTCAGTTAAATTTTCTTTCAACTTATCAATTTTGTCATATTCTTTTCTGATTCTTTCTACTTGTGTCTTGTGATAATAAACTTCTGCTTCACTTGTCTTTCTAAGCTCATTTACTAACCATTCTTGTGTTTCTTCAGATATGCCCTCAAACTTCTCTAAAAGCTCATAAATTGGCTTTAGGAGGTTCTTTTCAGGTGTATATACTCTTTTACATATTCCTTTTCCATTTGTGCAATAGTAGTATATTGGCTTACCTTCGTGTTGTTCTGCTGTGATTGTGCAACCACAAATAGGGCAGTTATCTAAAAGCCCTTTGAATATAAATTGTTTAGTATTTACCTCTTTTGTCTTTTTCTTATTTCTTTTATCTCTTACTATCTGGCAGCTATCAAATAAATCTTTTGAAATTATACAAGCATATTTATGAGAATATTCTCCATATTTTTTAGAACTAGCAATGCCATAATAGAAACTATCTTTTAGTATATTTTCTACACCACTTTTGGATAGCTTATTTCCATTAAGAGTTTTTAAACCTTTCTTTGTTATAAAGTCTCTTATAGACAAAAGGGAGTATTGACCAGTTGAATATAATTCAAACATTTCTCTTATGAGTAAGTATCTTTCAGGGTCTAATACAATATCAGTTTTGATAGTTTTACCTTTCTCGTCTTTTTCATTCAATCTTAAATAGCCCAGTCTAGGCTGTCCTGTCCATTCGCCATTCCTTCTTTTTGCTTCAAAAGTTCTTTTTACATTATCGCTGATAGCATCAGAATAGTATTTAGCTAGTCCAAGTTTCATTCCAAAAGCAAACTTATCTCCAGCAGACATATTGCTATCTATGACTTGTCCGTCAGAAACAAAATGAAGTTCTATTTTATTTTCTATTGCAAGTTCGTATAATTTAGCAACTCTTTTATCAAATATGTTTCTTGATAATCTATCCACCTTATCAAAGCCAACAGCAATTTTTTCCTTGTTTGATGTTTGAATTATAAAGTCCATTATTTCATCAAAAGTATCTCTTTTTAATTTGTAAGCACTTTCTACAAAATCAAATCCTTTTACAACTTCGTATTTTCTATTGTTGAAATATGTTTCAATCCTAAAAGCTTGAGCTTCAGGGGAGTTTTCTTTTTGTTCCTCTGTAGAGACTCTTGTTATTGATATTGCTTTCATAAATAATTATACTTTTAAAAAGTTTTCCTCAAAATCATCTATAGATTTTTGTAGTAATTTTTCTGCTTTTTCTGTTAATTCTTCATATTCTTTATAGTGTTTTATATATTGTTTAGCATTTTCATTTTGTAGAGAAATATCCTCAGGAACAGGTATTTTTACAGTTTCTAAATCTGATGGATATAAATGTGATGTTTGTCCTCTTTTTTCTCTATTTATAAGTAAGAAATATGGTCTAGTGCAAAGTAGTTGTAAAAGATAGTAAGGATTAACCTTTTTTTTGTCTAATCTTATATTTATTAATTCCCCAACAAAACTAAATTGTGTGCCCTTCATTTCTTCGGGTATGTTTACAATGCAAGGATTTTTACCTAAATATTCAGCTTGATGAGCAGAAGATAAAATTAAAATATCTCCATTCTCTACAAATTTATTTAGATTAATTTCTGGATTTACATATTCTATCCTATTTAAATCAACTTTTCCTTTTTTTAAACTAGCAACTTTTATTATTTTTGAGTCTGCTATATTTTCAGTGTAATCATCTTTTGCTGGTGTTTTTCCGTTAAATATTCCATCTTCTACACATACTTCAGACAAAGATTTTAAAGGGTGAGGCATTTTAGATATTTTCTTTAGTATATCATCAAATAAAGGAGAGTAATAGTAGGCATCTAATCTGTTTCTATTTAAATCACTTAGTTTTCTTGTAAAAATATTATGTTCTTTAAATTTTTCTCCTGCAATAAATCTATTATATTTATCTAAAACATCCCGTAAATCACTTTTTGTTTTTCTGCCAGTTGCATCGTATCCTACGTTATTTATAACTGACAAAAACACTTCATAATCTTCAATTTCTTCATTTAGACCTTTTCTTCTTAGTAAGAAAATTGAAGACTTAACACCGGCGCCATAATGAATAAAGGTGATTTGAGGTATCGAGAAAATTGCTTCAATTTGAAAATTATCTGTTATAAAATCACGAACATACTTTTGTGTAGTATTGGTTAATATTCCATCTGGTAGAACTATCGCCATTTTACCAGTACCAGGTTTAAGGAATTGAAAGCATCTTTCTATAAAAAGAATTTCAGATTTTTGATTATCCCTAACTTTACCTTTAGAAGATTTTCCTAGTGTAAAATCTTTTAAATATGGTTTTTCTTCTTTTTTTATTGAAGCTCCAAATGGTGGATTGGTAATTATTATATCAAAACTTTCTTTTTTAAATTTTTGGTTTATTGATTGAATTTTTTCAAAGTTTTCAAGAGAGTCGCAACCAATAACATTTGTATGACCATCATCGTGAATAATCATATTCATTTTTGCAACTCTCGCTATTTTTTCATTTACCTCAATCCCGTAAAGGTTTTCAGCGGCAAAATCGTGCCAATATTTGTAGTATTCACCTGTATTTTCTTCATAATATTCTTTTGCTTCTTCTCTAATTTTATCTAATGCGTAGAGGAGAAATCCTCCACTACCACAAGCGGGGTCAAGCACTCTATCTGTTTTTTTTAGACCACAAACATTTATAATAAAGTTAACGACTTCACGAGGAGTAAAATACTGACCTTGTTTACCTTTAAAGAAATCCTCCATAAATCTTTCAAATGCAACGCCTTTTGTATCTAAATCGGTTTTTGATAAATTTACACCTTGAAGATGGTTTACAACAGCGAAAAGTTTTATTGGTTGACTCACAATACTATCGGTAAATACCTCTGGATCTAATTTTTTTGACTCATTATAAATTGCAGTTACTCTTTCATAAACAGAGTCAGGTGTTTCGTGGGTTTTAATTTGAAAATCATACGCTTCTCCATTTCTTCTCGCTTTTTGTTCGTCTCTTATTTTTACGAAAATAATTTTACTTAATTCATCAAATGACTCAGTAGGTGACATTTTCCCTCCATCCCAAAGGGTGTTGTTACATTTTTCTAATAGTCTTATTAAATCTTGTTTATTAATCGGTTTTATATCCCAATCTCTATCACCTTTCTTGTATTTAAATTCTTGGACTTTCCCATATCGTATTGGTATATCTGCTATTATATTCCTTTCTCTTTCGTTTGGTGCGAAATTTTTTACATCAAAAAAACGTCTTGTATTACCAGCAACAACAGAAGTAAAAGGAGCTCTTATTGAGTTTGCATTTCCAAAAGCTTGTTCTACAGCCTGACTAAATTCATTATCAGTAGTTCCATCCTTTTTACATTCAACAATTATATATGGATTTAATTGTTCATCATCTTCGTATACAACAATATCTGCAAGGTCATTAGGGGTTCTTCTTGGAACAACAATCTCAAGATTTATTTTTTTTGGTTCATATTGATACTTTTCTATAAGTTCAACATAATACTCAGCTCTAACTTTTTCCTCCGGGTCTTGAAAATTATATGTTTTATTACAATGTGTGTAAGTAATCTTTTTGTTATCTTGGTTAAAACGAATATATCCTTTCATTATACCTGCTTTTATAGTCTCATTTTCCATATTTTTATTTTGTGATTACCTTATTAAGAAAGTTATTAAATTCATCTCTGTCTATTCTAAACTCTTTACCTATTTTGTAGGCTTTAAGCTTCTTGCTTTTAATATATCTGTAAATAGTCATAATATTTACATCTAGCTTTTCAGCAAGTTCTTCAGCTCTATAAAATTCTTTTTCGTTTCTATTCATATATTTATTATACTTTACTTTTCTTTACATTGCAATAATATCCTCTCGTATTTATGTGGATAGTTTTTTCCATTATACATCATAAATCCTTTATAAAAGTTTTCATTTTTAAGTATTTTGTAAACAAGAAACTTATCCACTTTATTGTGTGCTTCTATTATATGATTTGGGTATTTCTCTCTTATCTTTTTTAAGATTTCACTTTTAGATAAGTTTTTATCATCTAGATAAAATACATCTTTTATTATTTTTTCTTTTTCTTTATCTTTAATAAGTTCTCTTTTTCCATCTTTATTTTTAATAGACAAATATCCGTATGGAGCTTTACCAATAAATTCTCCATTCATTCTTTTTTGCTCAAAAGCTCTTTTTATATTATTACTAATAACATCAGAATAATATCTTGCTAGACCAACATTCATTCCAAAAATAAATTTATCGGCATTAGATGTTTTATCTCCTATAACTTTATTTATTGAGACGATGTGTAGTTCTAGTTTATTTTCCATTATAAGTTCGTGTATTTGATTAAAATTTTTATCAAACATATTTCTTGATATTCTAGATATATCATATACACAAAGAATAACTTTTTCTTCAGAATCTTTAATTTCATTTACTATCTTCTCTAAGATTATAGATTTGTCTAATCCTGATAACATTTCAGAATAAATCTTTGTTATTTTTAAGTGATTTTTATCACAGTAGTTTATAATTTCTTTTTGTTGTAGTTTTATGCTTTGTGAGTTTTGATTATCTGTCGCAACTCTTGTGTAAATTAATGTTTTCATATTTTTATTTTAATTGTTTAATTTTTATCGGAGTATAATCTTCTAGATTCTTGTCTATTTGATTAACCCAGTTTCTAATTTTATTATTAGTAATAATTGAATTTGAATCTTTTAAATCTTTAGCGATTCTATACCAAGTTCTATCATTGCTATTTTTTGCTACTATAGTTCTAAGTTGTCTTATACCGTTTTCATCTCTTGCTAAGCTATAAAGACCGAGCAAATAGATTGCTTGTTTTGGTTTAATTTTTGGGTTTGCAAGATGTAGATTTTTAAATACATCTTTTACATCTGTCTGTATAGAAAATACACCCAAACTTTTATCTTTTATTAATTTTTGCCAATAGCCAATTACAACTTTTTTGCTAATTTCTTTTTTGAATATGTCTTTGAATAGGGGATTCTTTTTAAAACCACAACTTTCAAGAGTTTTATTCATTTTAGCTTTTTGTGTAAGACGAACTTCAAAACGGAGTATTTCTTGAACTTTATTTTTTGATAATTTGTTGAATAGATGTTTCTGATAAGTGGTCTGGTCTTTGTCTATTGCTCTTTTTTTATCTTTATTTAAGTCAGATATTTTGTCATAAATAACAAACTGATGTGATGTCGCGTGTGCGTATAAACTTTGACCATCATTTATATATCTAACTTTTGCAAAATCAAGATTTTTATTAAGATTAACCTTGTTCATTTCAGAAATAAGATAATTACAAGTATATCCGTCTTCTAGTAATATATTTTTTGAAAAATGAATACTAGAAACTTGTGCTTGCCTAATATCTTTTTTTGAAATTATAATACCCATTTCTGTTAGTCTTTCTTGTAGGGCTTTTATTATTTTCCCAAAATCTTTATCTTCTAATTCATCTAAATTATTAAGATAGAGCAGTTTAGGTAAAGATAGTTCAATTTTTATACAAGCTTCTTGATTAAAGCGTCTCCCATATCCAGTAAGTCTAGGATAATATTTTCCAGTTTCTTTTTCTAAATTATCAGGATTTCGTATAAAATCTTTGTTATCAGTGATGTGATAATTCAATCTTAGGTTTAATAGAGATTCAGCAAAAGATATTTTATGTTTTGCTATTGATAAGCATATAGTATCTACCATTGTTGCATATATATATTCTTTTTATTTAATACTTCATTTGTATATCTTTCATCTACCTCTTTCCAGATTTCTTGTGTATTATCTTGCGATAAAAGAAGGGCTTCATCTATAGCTTTTTGTATATTTTCTCTAATACTTTTTACAGAATATAGAGCGGTGAATATTCTATAAAGCTCTTTTTCTGATAAGTTTCTTTTTAATCTACCCTCAACCTCCATTGAAGTTATTGGATATAAAAGAATATCTTCTTCATCTATACCTATTTCTGGCATTATAAATTTTAAATATTTTCTCATATTTTTTATTTGTTTTTATTAAGTTTATTAAATTGATAATTTGCAGGATTTTGTTTTTTATCTTCTTCAAGTAGCCAAGCAAAAACACTAACAAGCTTTTTCTTGTTTTCAGATG
Source organism: Minisyncoccia bacterium (assembly GCA_039809325.1). Taxonomy (GTDB): domain Bacteria; phylum Patescibacteriota; class Minisyncoccia; order Phycocordibacterales; family UBA5272; genus UBA5272. The sequence goes on from JBDHUS010000013.1 coordinate 6,635, forward strand.
AAATATTTTCTATTTCTATTTTGCTTTGGATTGTGTAAGATTTATTTGTATCCTGCATTCTGCAAGCATACAAAATACATTACTTTGTTTTACTTATAGTAGAACATAGTAAAACATAGTGGAAATAACCCCTTAATTTTGAGTATATTTTTTATTTATTGATACAGTTTTAGAAGAGAGTATAAATAAATCTCCAAATCCTTTCTTTGAGAGTCTGTCATTTTGTAGTTGAAATATTGAATCGTGAATTAACTTATTTTTATTGTCTGTAGCCTTGTCTATTATTTCATTTATCTCTTCAAAAAGAATATCATTTTCTTTTCCAATCCTTAGAAAAATTGCATCCAATATGTGGTAAAGATATGATAGTTTTTTAATTTTAAAACTTTCTTGATTTATAGTAAGTATTGATTTTATTTTATCAAAACTAACTTCCAAATCCTCATTTATTTCACTTTTACTACTCTCCTTGATTTTAGTCTCTTTTGTATTTTCTGGGTATTTAGTATTTAAATAATTTTCAAAATCCTCACTCTTTTTCAACTTTACTTTTTTGAGTTCGCTTATACCTTCGTCTAACTCAGGATTCATAGAATTAAAAAAAACAATAAAAGTTTCAAAGTAATCTTTTTCTAATTCATTTTCTTTGCTGTTGGTATATGTAACAATTTCTCTATGTATAATTTCTTTTAATCTTATAAATTCATTCTCTTTTTCAAAGTCATTCCACCAGACGTTTTTCTCTATTTCTTTAAAGTCTGACAAGAACTCTGGCATATCATTTATTTTATTTTTAATTGTATCTCTATTTTCGTATTCAGTATCCTTGTATGAATCTATTATTTGTAAATACACTCTTCTTAAATAAGTATAAGACTGGTTTAAAAAAGGGCTGTTAGTTATTAAAACATCACCACCATAAGATAGATTAAAAATATCTATTAATTTATCAATTAATATTGATAATATGTATATATTTTGGATATATTGAGTTTCTTTACTATGTATTTTGTAGTTTCCAGTTGCTATATCATTAAATACTTCTTCTATTTTTTTATTTTTAGTCTCTTTTTTCATACTTTACTTTATTTTACAATATTTTCATTAAAAATGTAAATCAAAGTTATGTATTTTTACATTTTCATTGTATAATGTATTTGCTTAAGAACAGTTATACAAAATAAAATAAAAGTGTCGTCGTTGCCAGTATAGGCACTCTTTAACTATTAAGGAGAACGACGACACTTGTGTTGCTGTTCTTAAGCACCTTATTAGTTAGGGTGCCTATTTTGTTTTATATATGAAATTAAAATATTTGTATTCACAATCTTACTTATCATCAAAGTCTTGATAGGTGTATCAAAAGAAGGGTGGTATGACCCATCGGTCCAAGTCGCAGTAGGTATGTTATTAAATGGAGTTATATATTTAGTTGCTGGGCTTATTTTTTATGGATTGCCAAAGTATTTACTTTTCAAAATTAAAAGAACTTATGAGAATCTTGTTTTATCTTCTTTAAATGCTTCAATTTTTCTAATAATCATAATAGGCATCGCTCAGCCAGTTTTATTTAAATAAATCCTAGTCAGAAATTATTTGTAGTCAAGCGAATATATGTTTATAAAAATAATAATAATTTTAATTACAATATGGTTTAGTTATGGTTTTGCTGAAAGGTTTTTAAATCATAAGTCTAAACCCACATTAAAAATAGTAATTTTAATTATAGTTTCTTTACTTTTTTATTATTTTTCTAGCGGTTTGTCATTTAAGTGGTTTTTAGGTTCATTTGTATTTTTCTTACTATTTAGATTATTTGCAAGACAAAAATCAATTTTATAAATATATGAATACTTTAATATTTAAGGTTGGAAATAAAACAATAGAAATAAATAAAGAGCATTATCCTAAAATGTTTAATTTAATGAGTGGAGATATAAAAGACTATCAAGAAAGAATCAATACCACTTATCAAAATAGAATAGATAAAGGAATGACAGAAGAGGAGGCAATAAATGAGGTTGAGGCACAAATACAAAATCTAGAGATAGATTTAGAACATAATTAAGATTGTTTATCTGTAAATATATAACTAATATCCGTATCAAGTTCATTTATATCTATATCAAACGGACTATTTTTAGTCTCAACCTTATCTTTCCAGCCAAAGTTATTTTTCAAGTTAAAAATAATTATTTTTGGATTTACTTCTCCACTAACCAACATTAACTCGTTAAATGCTTCAATAACCTGTTTTGCTCTTTTTATAGTGTAAAAAAACTCTCCTCTTTTTTCGTAGTTAGATAGGGTTTGTCTGTTAGTTCCTAACCACAAAGCAAGACCATTTATAGTTGGTATATTTTTTACTTTTTTGCCTTTTATAAAAGCCATTTCTGTAATACCACAATAATTCCAATATTCAGCAATTCGTCGTTCTAATACCTTTTTATTCGCAAATAGAGGTGGTCTACCAGTGGTGATGGCTACAATATTATTTGATTCTGTAGTTAGAGATTTCATTTATATATTATAACATTTTTAGTATTTTTATGGATAAAATGATTGTAAAGAAAAGTAAAGTTATGTTATAATAAAGAAAATTATAAAACTTATGCCAAAATATGACGAAATAATGTTTCCTTTGCTAGATTATATAAAAGGAGGAAATGAATACAATGTGAGGGAGATTTCAGACAGTATAGCTGACAAATATTTTAATCTTTCTGAAGAACAAAAAAGAGAACTGGCTTCTAATGGGCATTTGAGATTTTTAGATAGATTATTGTGGGCTAGGACTTATTTAAAAAAAGCTGGTTTAGTTGAAGACCCAAGAAGAGGTTTTGTAAAGATTACAAAATTAGGAGTGGATTTTTTGAATACAAAAAATGAAGTTAAAAAGATTACTGATAACGACTTATTGCAATTTGAAAATTTTAATGATTTTATAAATATTAGTAGAGAGACAATAAGGCAAGACAAAATAAACATAAACGAAGATGTTACCTCATCTAAAAATACTCCACAAGAAAATATTGAATATGGTTTTAATGAAATAAACAAAAGTCTTCAGTTTGATTTACTGCAAAAATTAAAAGGGATGAATCCTTACTATTTTGAGAAAGTGATTTTGCTTCTTTTCCAGAAAATGGGGTATGGAGATTTTGAAGAAACATCAAAGAGTAGAGATGGGGGTATTGATGGAATAATAAATCAAGACCAGTTAGGTATTGATAGAATTTACACTCAAACAAAAAGATATACAGATAATAATGTTGGAGAAAAAGAAATAACTAATTTTATTGGCGCTATGAGCAGAGATGTTAATAAGGGTATTTTTGTTACGACTTCAAAGTTTTCTCAGTCAGCTATTGAGAAAGCAAAAAATGCGTCTCACAAAATAATTCTTATTGACGGAGAACGTCTAACTAGGTTAATGATTGATTATAATATTGGAGTTCAGACTGTTCAAGAGTTTAGACTCAAAGAAGTAGACGATGATTTTTTTGTAGAGTAATTTAGTTGTATAAAATGAGACATCACATAGTTCAAGAAGCATATTTGAGACAGTGGGCTGACAAAGAAAATCAACTTAATATTTATTCTATTTTTGATAAAAAAATAATAGAAAGAGGTCCGAATTGGAAAGGGTTTTGGAAAGATGACTACAATGTTTTAGACAAAGAAGATGAGACTAATGGCTATGATTATTTTCCTGAAGATTTGACAGCATTGATAGATAGTAAAGGTTTAGATGTTATTAAAAAATTAGAAACACTAAGATTTTCTTTAAATGGACACGAAAGAAGTTGTGTCGCATTTTATTTATCATTACAATATTTGCGTTCCCCAAGAAGAAGAGATGAGTTTAATGATTTAACAGATAAGACATTTAAGACTTTGTATAAAGATGACTTTATTAAATCTTTTCAAGATGATTTTGATATTGATAAACTCATTAATAAAGAAGGTGATAAAACATTAAAAAGTAAAATCAAGACAGAATTAGAAAACAAAAGTATTGAAGAGATTAAAAAAGAAACGATTGATTATATTAAAAGCGAAAGGTTTTCTTTGCAAATAAATAATACAGGTCATTCTAAGATGTTAATTAAAAACCTGCAAAGAATACCGAAAGAAATATTTTATTTTAAATGGGATTTTCTAACTGCTAATAAAGATACAAGTTTTATAACTTCAGATAATCCTTGTTTTACTGTTTCGGACAGAGATATTATGGCTGGTATATTAAGTGATAATGTCAAAACTTATTTTCCCTTAACTCCAAATATTTGTTTAAGAATAGAAAAAGGACCTTATGAGACGACAAAAGAAAATGTGTTAAATCTTTCTAAAAAAGAAGTTAAAGCTATAAACCTTTTAATTTTAAGCAACTGCTATAACTCTATAATAGCGAAAGATAAGGTCCATATAGAAAACATTATAAAGGGTTATAATTTCTCTTTACATAAGAAGAGTAAAAATATTAAAGTTTATAACGACGGAGAATATTTTTTATTTAACTTAGAGTAGTTGAGTTCTGAAGTTCTTTAATTTCAAATAATCCAAATAGACCACTAAACCTCAAATCGCTTTCTATTTTCTGCCAATTAAGAGTTCTGAACTCGTCTACTATAGGGAGCCAAGAATTATTTGTATTATTTTTGTATTAGATGTATATTAGTAATATCACTATAAAAAAATCCCTATATGGATGCGTCCATATCGGGAGTTTTTTCTTTTTTATTCATTTATAATA
>JBDHUS010000014.1:0-10196 GCA_039809325.1 Minisyncoccia bacterium
TTCATGAATAACTTTTTTAATTAAAGTGTGAAGAAAATTAGAAGAAACTCCTTTTGTCTCTTTGTAGACGGGTATCATTTCTTTTAAATTTTTATTCTGAGCGTCAACCTCAGCAAAAATATTATTCTCATAAAAAATATGATCACGACTTACTCTTTCAATACTAGGATTTAGTAGTGAATAAATTCCATTTTTTTCTTGCACAATGCCACCGACTTTTACAAAGTCTCCATCTTGATACATTTTCGCAATATAAGCTTGGTGAAACCACACAAGCTTGATAGACCCTGTAGCGTCCACAAGCTTTCCTTCACTCATTGGCACATGTCCTTTAAAGCTTCTTTTAGTTTGCAGATTTTTAATTTCTCCAAAAAGTATTACAGGCTCACCTTTTGTTAGGTTTTGAATATTTTTATTTTCTCTTTCGTCAGAATATCTAGTAGGTAAATAATTTAAAAGATCATTTATTGTATGTATTTTTAATTTCTGAAGTCCTATTGCATGCTCTTTTGAAAGTCTGTTAATTTTAGATATTTCAGTATTTAGATTCATACTTTTCATAAATAATGTATAAATTATAACATTTTTATATTTTCTTAATCTTAAATTAGTTTTTTAAAAGATTTGACTATATATTAAATATTTGTTATTATATTATAGATAAAAAATTATTCTTTAACATTAAATTAGAAAAAATGATGGACTTTTTTGAGTATGACTTTCAGAAAGAAACCGTTGAGGAAAAGCTTTTAGCTTTTAAAAAATGGTACAAAAGGTTATTTAAAAAATATAAAAAAGACTTAAAAACCTGCATTCTTTATAAAAACAAAAAAGGAGAACCTACGAAAATAATATTTAAGCTGATAACGGCAATCGGTACTTTCACAGGTACTGGTACGATATATTCAACAGCGATAGAAAATGCGATTTTTGCTTTTCATGTTGGATTCATCAAATTCAAAGAGAAGAGACGTATTATGAAGGAAAAAAAAACCAGAAAAACAAAAATGGTTAGAATGTTTAAAAAACAATATTATAAGTTTGTTGACAATCAAAGAAAAAGAGCTTAAATCAAAGTTAAAATTGAAAAATGAATAGAAAAGTAAAAGAAAAGATCTCTGGCCTTAGAGATATAGATTCCTTTATGTCAGCTGAACTAAAATCTATAAAAAGAGAGTTTAAAGAAGCTGGTCTTGGAGAATTTGGTATTACAAATTTTAAAGAAAAAAATGGCAATTATCATTTTATTGCTAATAAGAAGATTGGCGACAAGATTAGCAAGGAGGAACTTGCGGAAGGTATCTCAAAAGATCCCTTTCATGCAAAAGCTAAAATGATCAGAAAATTACGTGAAGTATTGAAAGTAATTAAGTGTCAGATTAAGAATCCCCTACATAAAAGGGAAACACAAATAAGTTCTATCTATTAATTTAATTTTAATCCCTGTACATATTAATCTGTGCAGGGATTTTTTATTTTAAACTACATAAAAAACAAAAAGCAATATAAATTATTTATATTGCTCTTTATTTTTTATCTTAAATATTTAATTTAAAAAATTAATCTTTTTTAAAAGGAATTCCAATAATCTCAAAAAATCTTGTAGCTTCTTTTTTATTTTTAGCTGTAGTAGTAAGAGTGACAGCCATTCCAAAGATATCTTTTAATTCTTCATCACGGATTTCTGGGAAAATAGTATGCTCTTTAATTCCAAAAGTTATATTACCCATTTCATCAACTGAAGTCTTTTTAAGTCCACGAAAATCTTTTGTACGAGGAATAGAAGTATTTAATAATTTCTCTAAAAAGCCATACATTCTTGGTCCACGAAGTGTTACAGCAACACCGATCTTGTCTCCAATTCTTGTTTTGAATGATGCTATAGCTTTTTTAGCTTGTCTCTCAGTTGCCTTTTGTCCTGTGATTTTTAAAAGTCTATCTATTATAAATTCATTTTTCTTTTTATCTTGCTTCATCTGGCGACCTGTAGCAACAGAAATGGTTATTTTTGTAAGTCTAGGAGATTGTAATTTATTTTTATAATGAAATTCACTTTTCATTTCATCAAAAGCTTTTTTAATTTTATCTTGTATATTATACTTTATTTCTTTTATCATATATTTAATTTAAAAAATTATGCTTTTTTTACATTACTTACATCAATTGGTGCTGAAACTTCTACTATAACACCTTTTTCTCCTTGTTTTTTAGCTTTTCTATGTCTTTTAACAATATTAATTCCTTCTACTATAACTTTATTAAGTTTAGGTAATGAAACAGAAATAGTTCCTGTTTTACCCTTATCTTTTCCTGCTAAAATTTTTACTTTATCTCCTTTTTTTATTTGCATACTTTTAATATTAAAAAATTAAATAACTTCTGGTGCCATTGTGGCTATTTTTTTAATTCCATCATTTTTGCTTTCTGAAATTTCTTTTGGTATTGGACCAAAAATACGACTAGCCTTTGGATCTTTTTTCTTTTTATCTACTATTACTACAGCATTATCATCAAAACGAATATAAGATCCGTCTTTTCTTCTCCATTCTTTTGAAGTTCGCACGACAATACCATAAACTATATCCTTTTTCTTTACTTGTTTTCTTGGCTCTGCCACCTTAACAGAAAGACAAACAAGATCACCAATAGAAGCATATCTTCTTTTTGAACCACCAAGAACTTTAAAAATTCTTCCCATTTTTGCTCCTGAATTATCTGTTATTTTGACATTTGATCCTGCTTGTAACATATATTTTTATATATTAAATTATTAATCTTTCTTCTTTATTACTTTAAAACTTTTATCTTTTGAAATAGGTCTTGTTGACTCTATTATAACTTTATCATTTATTTTGTATTCATTATTTTCATCATGGGCTTTATATTTTTTATTAATTTTATAAAACTTGCCATATTTTTTATGTTTAACAAATCTTTGAGTATTAACAACTATAGTCTTATCCATTTTATCAGATACTACCACTCCGCTGATTCTTTTTCTATTTTTTGTTAGTGTTTTATTCATAAGTTTTATTATATTACCTTATTTTTCAAGATTTTTCAAGTATTTATATACGAGATACTATTTTTGTTTTAATTGGAAGCTTTGTTCCTGCCTTTCGAAGAGCTTCTCTTGCTACGTCTTCTGAAACTCCATCAATTTCAAAAATAATTCTTCCTGGCCTTACTTCAAATACATAACCTTTAGGATCTCCTTTTCCTTTACCCATAGGGACTTCTGCACCTTTTTGTGTATAAGGTCTATCAGGGAAAATTCTTATCCAAAATTTTGCAGTTTTTCCTCCATATCTAACCATAGCTCTTCTTGCAGCTTCTATTTGATTACTTGTAATCCTTTTATCAGTTTCAGCTTTTAATCCAAAAGATCCAAAAGAAACATCTATTCCTTTAGTCTCAGGTCGTGCAGCCTTTTCAATAGATGATCTTTTTGATTGCCATTTTCTATGTTTTACTTTTTTTGGAAATAACATATTTTTGAAATTAATTAATTAATAAATTTATTTTTTTGATAATTCGTCATTTATGGTAGAAAAAGGTTTAAGATGTGCATCTTTTTCATATTTCATACCTCTATAAATCCATACTTTTATACCTATAACTCCATATGCCATATAGGCTTTTTCTTTTGCAAAATCAATATCCGCTCTTAATGTTTGTAGAGGAATACCTCCTTTTCTAATTTGTTCTTTTCTTGCCATCTCGGCACCACCAAGTCTTCCAGATACTGAAATTCTAACTCCAAGAACATCACGATTTGCCATTACTTTTTCTGATGTTGTTTTTAATACTCTTCTAAAAGGCATTCTTTTTTCAAGCTGTTCTGCTACCATTTGCGCTACTATAGAAGCAGAAGCTTCTGGATTTGCCACTTCAAGTATATCTAATTTAAAGTTTAAAGGAAGAGTAATTTTTGATCTTTTCATTTCTTTTTCTATATCTTTACGAAGCTTTTCTATACCATCACCACCACGACCTATAATCATTCCTGGTCTTGAAGTATGTATTGCAACACGAAATTCTTTTTGGCTTCTTTCTATTTCTATTTGAGCAACATACATTCCTCTTAATCTTTTATCTAAATACTTTCTCAAAAGAATATCCCCTTTTAAATTATCAGAAAAATTATTTTTATTACCAAACCAGCGAGATTTCCATCCCCGTATTATTCCTAATCTATGTGAATATGGATTTACTATATGTGTCATAAAATTATTTTATTAATTAATTCTTATTTTTTAATTCTATTACTATATGGCTAGTATGTTTATGAATAGGAAATGCTCTACCCATAGCTCTTGGTCGCCATCTTTTTAAAACTTTTCCTTTATTTACATATGTAGATATTATTAAATCATCTGTATTTGTAATTTTATTATTTTCCTTTGCATTTGCTACTGCAGAATTTAAAAGCTTTAGCATTGGTAAAGATCCTCTTTTAATGAGTTTACTTAAAATAAATTTTGCTTCTTTTACACTTTTACCCCGAATAAGAGCTGAGATAAGAGCTGTTTTTCTTGGTGCTTGTCTATAATTTTGTAATATTGCTTTCATATATTTATTTTCCTGTCCTCATTATCATTTTTGATAATTGATTGGAAACCTGTATTTATTTTTATTGATAACTTACTTTTTCTTTGCTTTTGCATCAGAAGCTGAAGCTTTTGCTGCTTTTGCTGCATCTATTTCAGATTGTTTTGCTTTTTGATCAATTTCTTTTTGCATTTTTCCTCCATGTCTGACAAATTTACGAGTTGGAGAAAATTCACCAAGTTTATGACCTACCATATCTTCTGTAATGAGTACTTCTATATGACTTTTACCATTATAAACTCCAAAAGTAAATCCTACCATTTCTGGAGAAATAGTACATGAACGAATCCAAGTCTTAATAATCCCTGTAGATTCTGGCTTTTTACCTATAACTTTTTTAAGCACTCTTTCATCTACATATGGACCTTTTTTGGCTGATCTTGTCATAATTTTAATAAAATAAACCCCTCACTTTAGTGAAATAACTAAAATAGATTTATTAGTAAGATAATATTAGCAAAAATAATTTAAAAAGTCAAATAATTACAATACTATTTATCTTTCTTCTTCACCTACAACATAAATATCTCTGACAAGTTGATAATATCCTGGCTTATATGTTCCTGTATCTGTACAACTTGCAGTAAATCTCATTGACTCATTTATTGTTAAATATTTATTTAATATAGTTTTATAATCTCCTGTTGCTAATGCTCGTGTATTTCCTTGTGATAAAGTAGAAGTAGATATTTTATCATTTAATTTATCATTATTTTTACTATCAAATAATACATTGTTTGAATTTTTAATAGAGACTCCGACTATTTTACAGGTAGAATTTGGATCTTCTACTGACCAATTAAGATTTACCCCTGTTCCTTTTTTAATATTTGAAGCTGAAACATTAAACGTTACAAAATGAGTATATGTTTTTCGTAGTGGTGCAATAGGAGTAAGTACAGTAGGACTACAATAGAATTGATATTGATATTGATTTGTATCCCAAGTAAATGGATTTGTTGGTGGATTTATAACATCATAATGTCCATCTTTATAATAAACTCTAAGCTCTGGAGTAACTCCATTTTCACAAACATATGGTACAGAACAAGTGACACTCATTTTAGTTGATGGATCAGACCAATCACAAGTAGGATTTGGATTACCACAAACTCTAGCCGCTTCATTCCAAGTATATCCAGATGGGCATGGAGTGTGACAAACCCCGGTCGGTGAACTTCTTAGTTGTCCATTAGGACAAGTAGGCATGCTAGTGGTTAATGTTACAGTATAATATTTCCAACCAGTATATACATTATTATCCCAGGTAGGCCTTAAGGTTTGTAAAGATTCTCTAGAAGCGTCAGTAGATTGACATTTAATATAATATCCATAATTTCCTGCTGCACTTGGCATATTAGAAGATGGTACAACAGCTGAGAAATTATTTCCGTTTCTGGAAGAAGAAGAAGGATTTAATCGTACTCCTGAGAAATTACCATTTTGGAATTCATAACTATATACATTACAAGTATCAGCTTCTGAATACCAAGTAAATGTGTTATTTTTACCTGTTTCTTTTGGAGATACATTTATACTACTTATATTAAAGTATTGTATTATAGGCTGACAACTTCCACCTACTAATTCTTGACCGGCTGGACAAGAGTCTGGTTCACATCTATCATAATAAGCATTATAACTTTGTCCATTTGGGCAAGTTGGAGTATCGTTCTCGCATTTGCCACTATTTGAATTATAACTTTGTCCATTTGGACAAGTGAGTGTTAAATTAAAATTCTTCCATCCAAAATAATATGTTCCATCCGTAGTCTCTTCAAGAGATGAATCTGCATGCTTATTCCTGTCAGAGCATCTTATATAATATCCATATACTCCCGGAGTTGAAGGAAGCTTATCACTTGAAACATTTGTAGTCCAATTTTGTGAAGATTGTTTAAGAGCATATCCTATAGTAGCAGATTTATCATAATTATAAATATGACAATAATTCTCTCCAGCATCACTCCACCAAGAAAATGTAATTGTTTTATTAATTTCATTTGGTGATGTTTGTATATTCAATATATTAAATCTAGAAGAATCATTTATTTTACAGCTCTTACTTCCTTCATCCCAAATTTGTCCTGATGAGCATGGCGCATGACAACTCTCCCCCGCACTCGCTATCTGTCCTGTTGGACAAGAAATAGACACTGTATAACTCTTCCATCCTGTGTGTGTAGGGTCGCTTGTATCAGCTTCTATATTTGTTGATGGACTTTTTGTTGATGAATAACATTTAATATAATATAAATAGCTTCCTTGTCCACTTGGCATATTTTGTGATGGGACAATAGCTGAGAAATTGTTTCCTGATTTACTAGATGCTGATGGATTAAGTCTTGTTGCTTTATCATTTGTATAAACATTACAAGTATCAGCTTCTGAAATCCAGGTGAAAGTGTTTTGAGTAGATGACTGATTTGGAGTTGAAGAAATAGAAGCAATATTAAAAGTTAAAATTGATGTAGCACAAGTAGATCCATTCCATGTGGTGCCGGTTGGGCAAGAGCAAGTATTGGTTGATTTATCATATATCATAGCAGGATTACAAATATTATTACAATATCTTCCCCCTTCATACCAATCTTGATATGGCTCACATGGAGTGTGGCAGTATCCTGTGCTGTCTTTTACTTGTCCCTGTGGGCAAGCTCCTACATTATCTGTCTTACAAGTTTTATTTACATTATCCCAAGTCTGCCCTGTAGGACAAGAGAGTGTTGTAGTATAACTCTTCCATCCTGTGTGTGTAGGGTCGCTTGTATCAGCTTCTATATTTGTTGATGGACTTTTTGTTGATGAATAACATTTAATATAATATAAATAGCTCCCCGGAGCATTTGACATATTTTGTGATGGAACAATAGCTGAAAAATTATTTCCTGATTTTGTTGAGGCTCCCGGATTAAGTCTTGTTGCTTTATCATTTGTGTAAACATTACAGGTGTCAGCGGTAGAAGTCCAGGTGAAAGTGTTTTGAGCTCCGGATTGATTTGGAGAAGAAGAGATATTTATAATATCAAAAACATCTCTACATGTTCCTCCTATTAATTCTTGTCCTGCGCTACAGCTAGTAGTTACACATTGCTTTGTTGTATCATTCCAAGTCTGTCCCGCGGTACACGGCACATGACATGTACCTGATGGACTATCACTTCTTATCTGACCAGATGGACAAGCATCTTGCTCACATTGTTTTGATGTATCATTCCAACTATAACCTGTAGTACAAGGTATGTGACAGGTTCCAGATGGACTATCGGATCTTGTTTGGCCAGATGGACAAGAATTATCTACTACTTGGAAAGTCATATCTTTTCTTGTTGCAGATCCTCCAACATTATCGCATTCTACTTTATATGTTCCGACAGTGTTCAAAGTTGTAGAATAGTTTAAAGTGTAGTCAGCGAGTGAGTTACCACTGTATTTACTTTGTACTAATTGTGCATTATTTGGCCAATTTCCAGATAGTCCATAATACATTTCAGAAGAATTTGTACAAGTAAAAGTTACATTTGTGCCTCTCGCCACTGTACCGTTATTTGATATTGATTGATTATTGGTTAGGGAAATGATTGCATAGCTAACTGTTGCTGAATAATCACCCGAGATAGCCTGCGCATTTGTGCCTTGATCTGTAGCTCTAAATTTTGCTGTGTAAATTGCAGGATTAGGGTAAGCTTGAGCTAGCTTTGCTGGAGACCATTTATATGTAGCTGTAGCATTTGCTATACCAAGAGCATTAGTAGTTACAGTACTTACTGGACTTATAGCTTGCCAACCAGTACTGTCAAAATTTCCTTCAATATACAAGGTAGTTCCTTGGGTACTTGTAGCTTGAATTTGTATAGTGTCGTTAAAATCATTTTCAGATACTACAGTTAATCCTGAATATGAGGCAGAAAATTGAAATATAGAATTAGTCTGTTTACCTAAAAATGCATATGCATTATAGACGCCGAGAATAATAGCGAGAGACAATATAGAGAACAAAAATTTTTTAAACATATTTTTAATAATATTTACTTGTAATAGATAAATAAATTATATCATTACAATGAATACAAAATTAAAAAGTTGTCCACAAAAAAAATAAAACGCCCAAAGGGGTGTTTTATTTTTTATAAGAAATTATTTTTTCTCTATAATATTTTATCTGTTCTTTATTACCATCAGCTACAAAGTCAAAATAGTTTGTAGTATTCATAAGAAGCTCATCCGTACAATCGTCTCTGACAAGGTTTACTAGACCATTTTCTGGGTCTCTATTTTCTCCACCCATAATGTACTTCGCCCATAAAAATCCTGAAAAACTTTTTGCTAGAATTTTCTTTTCATTTTCATTAGTAACATTTTCAAGTGTTTCAAATAAATATATGCAATCATATATAATAGATACTTTTAATATTTCAATATTGTTGGAATAGAAATCAAAAATATCTTGTTTGTATTTGTTTATCTTATTCATAATTAAATTATATCAACAATTAAATAAAAAAGATACTCTATATTTTAGTATATAAAGTATCTTAAAAATTTCAACTAAAAAGACCAGATATGAAACCAAATAATCCGCCAGAGCTTTCAGCGCTATTATTTCCACCTTTTTCATCATCACAAACTTTACAATGTCCACGATGTTCCACGTCGGATTTTCCATCTGCTGTTTTCCATCCATGACAATGTTCGCTACTACCCACTTTACCTACATAAGTGTTAGTTTGTCCGCTGGATGTTGTCTTGGATTTTGTCCAATGAGTTGTGTCATAATTATCCTTTGCAGGATTACCAGAGCTTGAAGCTCCATCTACTTCTTTGGCCATCTTTAAAAGTGTTCAGATTATGTCCTGTCCCCGATTTTGATTTGAAAATTATTTACTGGTTATATAATAACAAAAATATAAATTTTGTCAATACTATAAAATAAACCGCTCATTACGAGCGGTTTTTAAATTGTTAACAATAATTTTAATTTACTTGTACGCCATCTTGAAGTATGACAACATCTGAAAGATCAATTACTTGGTCGTTTGAATTTTTTAAAACAAGATCATATTTACTGGTTAAGATAAACCCCATTTTACCTGGAGTATACTCACCAGAATAAAAAGTACCAGATCCTGAATTTCTAACATTTGAAATAATGTAATAATCATTATTACTTCCATCTGTTTTAATAATTGCCTCATTTGGCAAATTTAAAGTAACATAATCATTTTCCCAAGAAAAGCTGGTGACATTTTTTCCAACACCATCATGTAATTCATATTTCCAAATATTCTGATATCCAAAAACCATACCAGTAAATGAGGCGTATGGATTTTTAAATTTAATACTTGCAAATCTTGCAGGTGCTGGACCAGTAGCTTTTAAAGCAATTGATTGATAAATACCTAACAAACCATTTGAAGCTGGATCTGGTAACCCTATAGCATTACCAAACAGATATCCATTCCAGTTACTTGTAATGATAGTCGGCTGAACACTCGCATTCACACTCCCCACACCTATCCCCACCGGGAAGCTTCCACCTTTTGGGAGAGTCCCGCCTTCTCCATCATCAATTGAGATAATAGAGA
>JBDHUS010000015.1:0-9980 GCA_039809325.1 Minisyncoccia bacterium
GTTTTCGCAAAACCGAGTCCGCGTTGAAGCCCATTGCTCCGCCGCCGAAGGCGGCGGCGGAACCAATTCATTCACCGATTTTGAAAATAGGTGCGAGTTTGGTAAAATAGGGACACAATAAGATAAAGCACCCAATAGAATAGTGTTGGATGATTTATTTAAAAAGCATCCTAAAAGAGTCCTATATTTCTTTGTTAATTTTTTTTTGTTAATTTTTTATAATAAATAAAAATTAACTTATGATATTATATATTTATATCTATATAATAAATACAATTATGAAAGAATTCCGTGATAGCGTCATAAAAAGACAAAAAGTTTTTCAGATAGGGTTAATTATAACTATATTTGTATTATCTTATATAGTATTATCACAATTATCATTTACTTTTTCATCTTTATTATGGGCTATTACTTTTTATATGACATTAAAGCCTGTTTATATAAATTTAACTGAAAAGAAAAATTGGAATAGACACATAGCAGCCTCTACTTTGCTGGCATTCCTTTTAATATTTATTTTAATAATAGTATTTGTTTCATATTTAATAGTAAATATTAAAGTATTGCCAGTAATAGAAAATCCAAATGATATAAAAATAATGACATACAATATCTCTCAAAATCTTAAAAATTTGATACCGTCTAGTATAGATTTAGATATTGTTGGATTTATATCTCAATCTATACCAAAAATAGCAAATTATTTTATACCTTTTATTAAAAATATAGGAGTGATACTTTTTGATATAGTTATGACTATGATTATGTTTTATATATTAATCATAAATGATAAATATGTAAAAAAATTTATAGAAAATATATTACCTTTTAAAAAAGAAAGATCAATAGCTATTTTAAATAGATTTGAAAATCTAGTAAGAGGAAATATGGTAGTTATACCTCTTGTTGCTATATCACAAGGCTTGGCAGGAATGATAGGATATATAATATTTGGCTTTAATTTTTCAAATGCTTTAATGTTAGGGTTTTTAACAGCTATTAGTTCTGTTATACCGGTAGTAGGCACTGCTATAGTTTATATACCTCTTGCTTTATACACAGGAGCATTAGATGGAAATTTATTTAATGCTATAGGTATATTTTTATGGGGATTTATTATTATAGGTTTTGTAGATAATATGGCTAGAGCAGTATTTCAAAGAAAAATGTCAAAAATATCAGAATGGTATACAATAATAGGCTCTATTATAGGTCTTCAATTATTTGGTATTTCTGGACTTATTTTTGGGCCAATATTATTAATACTAGTAATATCATTATGGAAAATGTATTATAACCATTTTGGTTTATATAGAGATGAAAATGGCTTAGATTTTAAATAAAATAAAACGAGATAAAAAGATCTCGTTTTATTTTTAGTTTATATTTTTAATTTAGAATTAAAAACTACCTATTAATAGTATTATGCTTAATATTAATACAAGAATACCGAATAGGAATATTGAAAATTTTCTTTGTGTAAATTTAAAATAATATTTTTGCATTCTTTTTGGATACCACATCACTATTATACCTTTTATAAAAGAGGCAATACCTATTAGTGTAACAAGTGAAGAAATCCAATTATCAAAATTTGAAAAAGATATTAAGATTACACCAAATACAACTGAAATAAATCCTACAAACCATAGTCTTGAATTATCTCTTGTTATTTTTTCAATAATAATAGCAATATTCTTCTTGTTTATTAAAATTGAAATTGCTAAAACCAAATAACTAATACCTAAAATTTGACCAATAATTGATGTTATCATATTTTTATAATTTATATATTATTATTTATATATTATAGCATAAAAATTATAAAAATATATTTTTATTTAATATTTTTTAATATTTTGTCTATTTTTTGGCGCTCTTTTTCTCCTTCATCTATTTTTATTTCTACTTTTGGTATAGTTCTAATACTCAGCTTATTCTTTATTTCTGTCCTTAAATCAGTTCGCATTCTTTTAGCAAAAGATAAGGCTTGTAGCTCTTTATTTTTTGGTAATACTGTAATATAAATATTTGTATTTTTTAAATCTTTTGATATATCTGTTTTTGTAACAGTGATAAGAGAAGCACCAGATGACTCTTTTTGAAAAAAAATTTGTGCAATATTTCGAATTTCAAGACCTATTTTTATCTGTCTTTCACTTTTTCCTGAAAAATCAGGATTATTAATTTCATGATCATTAAGCATATTTTATTTTAAAAATTTTTAATTAAGCAATTTTTCTTTTTTCGATTTCAAAAGCAGTTATTAAATCTCCTGGAATAATCTCTGTTTTACTTTCTATCATTATTCCACATTGATTTCCTTCAGAGACTTCTACAGCTTTTATTTTCATACTTTGAAGTTCTATTACTTTTCCAGTACCAATTTCAAAATCTCTTCTATAAATTTTTACTTTGGCACCAAGTTTGATATTGCCTTCTTTTACTTCACCTCCAAGAACTTGTTTATCTCTAGTAGCTGAAAAATTTTTTAGAATTTTTAATTTACCTATAGCTTTTTCTATTTCTTCATGAGGCAATCTTTCTTCAACAACATTTTCAAACCATTCAGCAAGTTTATAAATAATATTAAAAGTTATAGGAGTTATACCTAATCTTTCGCCTTCAAGTTTTGCTTTATTTTCTATATTCACATTAAAACCTATTATAAGAACATTTTCATCGTGAGAAGATGCTAAAATATCACTTTCTGTAATATTACCAATTCCTCCTCCAATAATTTTTATTTTTATACCTGTTGGCATATCATTATTTTTATTATGCTCTACCTTCTTGATTTCTCTTTCTATTGCTGAAAATGTTCCAAGAGTATCAGCTTTTAAGACTACTGGTATTACTAATTTTGCTGTTCTAAATAATTTAGGATCTAATATATCTTTATTTTTAGATAATTTTAATTCATATTGTAATTTTTCAATTTCTTTTTTGTCAGGGCTTGAGTAAAAATCAGAATTTACTTCAGGGGCATTATCAAAACCTGTAACTCTTACAACTTGACCTGCTTTTGCATTTGAAATAGTATGACCCATAAAGTCCTCAATTATTCTTATAGGAGATATAGCATCTCCAGCAAGTATGGCCCCATTTTTAGGCATAACCCCATCTCTTATTATTAATGTAGATGAAATTCCTCTTTTACCATCTAAAAAAGTTTCTAAAACAAATCCTTCAGCATTTTTATTTTCATCATAGTTCAAGCCAGCCATCTCTGCCACTAATAATATAGTTTCTAAAAGTTCATCTATACCTTTTTTAGTTTTTGAATCTATTTCAACAAATGGAATATCTCCACCCATGCCTTCTATATAAATACCATTTTCTATTAAAGAATTTTTTGTTTTTTGTATATTAGCATTTGGTTTATCAACTTTACTAATAGCTACAATACAAGATACTTTATTTTTAACTATTGTATCAAAGGCTTCTATTGTTTGTGGCATTACTCCATCTTCTGCAGAAATTATCAATATGGCAATATCAGCTATTTTCGCACCACTTTCTCTCATACTACCAAAAGCAGCATGCCCAGGAGTGTCTAAAAAGGTTATTTTTTTAATAGTTTTTTTATCTTTTGTGGAATGAGATACTTCATAAGCACTCACATGTTGAGTAATACCACCAGCTTCCCCGTCTACAATATTTGTATTTCGAATAGCGTCAAGTAGAGAACTTTTACCGTGATCTACATGTCCCATAACAGCAACTATTGGTTGTCTTTCTTTTAAATTAATTATCTCTGACTTTGACATAGTTTTTAAATAATATCATAAAAAATCTTTTAAGTCTATATTTTTAAGAGAAAAAGTATTGAAAAATAAAATTAATTAAAAATAAAACGGCCGCCTATTTTACAACAGTCGACCGCTCTTTAGTTGTAGTATCTAATTTAATTATAACAGATTATCAATTAATTTGCAAAAATACTTTATTTTAGTAGTATTATATTTAATATATAATATATTATTATGACATTTAAAGATAAAGCCTTATTAAATAAAAGAGTCTATTTGGATTATGCTTCTCAAACTCCTATAAATGAAAAAGTATTTAATGAAATTAAAAAAGTAAGAGAATTAAATTATAATCCAGCTGGGCTATATTTTGAATCTCTAGAAGCTGAAAAATTATTAGAAGAAGCGAGGTTGAGAGTGTCTAGAGTTTTAGGAAGCAAAAGCCATGAAATATATTTTACAAATAGTGGAACCTTATCATGTGCTGCTGCAATATTTGGAATATTTAATTATTATAAAGAGAAAAATTATAAAAATAAAAACTATATTAAACCACATATAATAACTTCAAATATAGAGCATAGAGCTGTATTAGAGAATATAAAGTATTTAGAAAAAATAGATGAAATAGAAGCAACATATATTGAATGTGATGAATATGGACTTATACATGCAGAAAACATAAAAAAAGAAATAAAAGAAAATACAATTTTGATTTCTATAATGTATGTAAATAATGAAATCGGTACAATTCAAGAAATTAAGAATATTAGTAAAAAAATAAAAGAATGGAAAAAGGAAAATAATAAATTAGTTACGAATTACCCATATTTTCATACGGATAGTGCGCAAGCCGGAAATTATTTATCTTTATATATTGATATGCTTGGGGTAGATTTACTTTCTCTTAACGGTTCTAAAATTTATGGACCAAAATCTTCTGCTATTCTTTTTAAAAAAGAATATGTCAAAATAGCTCCTTTTTATTTTGGAGGTTCTCAAGAAAGAGGTATTTTTTCTGGAACACAAGATATAGAAAAAGCTGTAGGTATTTCATATGCAATATATTTTGCTCAAGATAAAATAAGTATTAAAAATAGTAATAAATTATTAGAAGAATTATCAGAAAAAAGAAATAAATTAATACAAGATATTTTTAAGAATATAAAAGGAGTAAAATTAAATGGATATTGGAAAGAGAATGAATGGAAGGTAGAAAAAACAGGCATAGCAAAAGAAGAAAGATTATCAAAGAGGATACCAAATAATATATCTATTTGGCTACCAAACTTTTCATCTGATGAAATGGTTATAAGGCTTGATGCTAAAGGTTTTGCTGTATCAGCTGGTTCAGCATGTAGTGCAAAAGCCGATGAATATAGTTATGTGATTTTTGCACTTCATAAAAATAAAATGAAAAAAGTAGAAGCTGAAAAAATAGCAAGAGAGAGTATTCGTATTACAATAAATCCTGAGACAAAAGAAGAAGATTTAAAAAGATTTGTAAAGACTTTAAAAGAAATTTATTTTAAATTTAAAAAATAAAATAATAATTTTAAATAAAAGTTAATTTTTTAATAATTTAAATCTTTTTAGGTGTATGATAATATATATAATATAAAAATATGTATAAAGTAAAAGATTTTAAATATTTATTAGGTTTAGAAGGTTTTAGTGATAATTCTCTTAATATACACTTTACACTTTATGAAGGATATGTTAATAATATAAATAGTATTCTCGAAGGATTTAGAAATCGCAGCATATCACATGGCAGTATAGAAGGAGCAGAAGTAAAAAGAAGATTAGGTTGGGAATACAATGGAATGAAATTACACGAAATTTATTTCGGAAGTTTATCAAAAACACCAAATATTCTGAATATAGAAAGTAAATTAGCAAAAAAAATAGAAGAAACTTATGGAAGTTTTGATAATTGGGTAGAAATTTTTAAAAAAATAGCAACTATAAGAGGTATTGGCTGGACAGCTCTTGCTGTTGATGAAGAAGGTAATCTTTTTACTATATGGTTTGAAGAGCACAATACAGGACTTTTAGCAAATAGTAAAATAATACTTTGTATAGATATGCTTGAACATGCTTTCATAATTGATTTCGGAACAAAAAAATTAGATTATGTTAATACTTTTTTGAAATCTATAGATTGGAATATTTGCGAAGAAAGATTTAATAATTTTAATAGATAAATAAAAATTATGCCACCAGCATTTAATAATTTTACAACTAAAGCAAAAGAAGCTATACAAAAAGCTCATCAGATTGCAATGGAGAGAAATCAGAATCATGTTACTCCACTTCATTTGTTTGCTAGTATTTTAATCCAAGAAGATAATATGGTTATACCAATTTTAGAGAGAATTGGAATAGATTACATTCTTCTTTTAGATATTATTTTAGAAAATATAGAAGGTTATCCTTCAGCAACTACATTATCACAATCTCCTCAAATGTTTTTAACAGGAGAGCTTATGCAAGTTTTAGAAACATCTTCTTATCTAGCAAAAGAGATTGGAGATGAGTTTATTGGAGTAGAGACTCTTTTTTTAGCTATTATTCAAGTAGGTGGTCATCAAGCAGAACAAATTATTAATAGATTTAAAATAAAGTCAGAAGATTTAAAGCAAATTATTTTAGAATTTAAAAACTCAAATGTTTATAATACACAAAAGCCAAAGAAAAATAAATGGCTTATAAAATTTACTCGTAATTTAACTGAGCTTGCAAAAGAGGATAAACTCGACCCTGTTATAGGGCGTGATAATGAGATTATGCGTATTATGCAAATACTCTCAAGAAGGACAAAAAATAATCCTATGTTAATAGGGGATGCTGGTACTGGTAAAAGTGCAATAGTAGAAGGTCTTGCAAATAGAATAGCCAAAGGTGATGTGCCAGAATCTTTAAAAGATAAAGAAATAGTACTTCTTGATCTAGGTATGCTTATAGCAGGGACAAAATTTAGAGGAGAATTTGAAGAGAGATTAAAGCAAATAATGAAAGAAATAGAAAAGAGTGAAGGAAAGATAATAGTATTTATTGATGAAATTCATACTATAGTAGGTGCCGGAGCTGCTGAAGGTAGTAATGATGTTGCGAATCTCTTGAAGCCAGCACTTGCAAGAGGAGAAGTGAAAGTTATAGGTGCTACCACTTTAAATGAATATCAAAAACATATTGAAAAGGATCCAGCATTAGCTAGAAGATTTCAATCTGTAATAGTAGAAGAGCCAAGTGTAGAAGATACTCTTGCAATTTTAAGAGGATTAAAAGAAAAATATGAACTTTTTCATGGAGTTAGAATCACAGATGATGCACTTTTAGCTGCTGTTAATTTTTCTGTTAGATATATTACAAATAGATTCTTACCAGACAAAGCCATTGATATTATAGATGAAGCAGCGTCAAGTATGCGTATTTCTATAGAAAATAAACCAGCAGAATTAGAAGACGCGCATAGAAAAATATTAAAACTTCAAATAGAAAAAGAAGCTATTTCAAAAGACCTTAATGTTGTGAAAGGTAAAGATACAGAATTAAAAACTAGAATTAAAGAAATAGAGACAGATATAGCAAATATAGAAGATGGAGTAAAAGAATTACAAATAAGATGGAAAAATGAAAAAGGTCTATTAGAAGATATAAAAGCTTTAAGAAAAAAGATAGATTATTTACGTGTAGAATTAGAAAATCTTGAAATAAGTGGAGATTTAGCTAGAATGGCAGAGATAAGATATAGTGAAATGCCAAAATTAAATACAGAATTAAATCTAAAAATAGAAAAATTAAAAAATATACAAAAAGGTAAAAGAGTATTAAGAGAGGAAATAGTAGAAGAAGATATAGCGAATGTAGTATCTAGATGGACAGGTATACCTTTATCAAAAATGCTAGAAGCAGAACAAGATAAATTAAGAAGAATGGAAAGCTTTTTAAGTAAAAGAGTGATAGGTCAAAAAGAGGCTATAGAAAAAGTGTCAGATGCTGTCCGTAGAAGTAGATTGGGTATTGGTGATCCTAGTCGACCAATAGGTTCATTTATATTTTTAGGTCCAACAGGGGTTGGTAAAACAGAATTAACAAAAGCTCTTGCTGAATTTATGTTTAATGATGATAAGGCTCTTATCAAAGTGGACATGAGCGAATACATGGAAAAGCATTCTGTCTCAAAGTTGATTGGTTCTCCACCTGGGTATGTTGGTTATGATGAAGCTGGACACCTAACAGAGGCCGTTCGTCATCGCCCATACTCTGTCATACTTTTTGATGAGGTAGAAAAAGCTCACCCAGAAGTATTTAACGTATTACTTCAGGTGCTAGATGAAGGTAGACTTCGCGACTCAAAAGGTAGATTTGTAAATTTTAAAAATTCTATTATTGTGATGACAAGTAATATTGGATCACAATATATTCAAAAGATGGAGAGTTACGGATTTAGTAGTGGTGGAGATGATTATGATTACAATAAAATAAAAGAAAAAGTAATGTCTTCACTTAAAGAATTCTTTAGACCAGAATTTTTAAATAGATTAGATGAAGTTATTATTTTTGATCTATTAAGTAAAGAAGAAATTCGCCAAATAGTTGATCTTCAAATACGTGATATTGAAAAGAGACTGCGAGGAAAAGATTTGCATTTGGTTGTGACAGATAAAGCTAGAGACTTTATCGCCGAGTCTTCATATGATACCCACTATGGAGCAAGACCAATCAAAAGATTTATTCAAACTAATTTATTAAATAAATTAGCAAAAATAATGCTTGATGGTGATTTGACCAAAGAAAATAAAGTTTCCAACTCTTTCCAAAATACAGTAGAGGTAGATGTCCGAGATATAAAAAATAAAGAAACAAAAGAAAATAAAAAAGATCTTTTTGTAGAAATTAAAAAAGTTAGAAAACAAAAAGTGATTTCTCCGATACAAGTAGAAGGAGTAAAAGGAAAATAAAGTTTGAAATGGTTTGAAATTCTGGGGGGCGCCGAAGGCGCCCCCCAGAATTTCTTTTTGAAAAGATATAGAAAATATGATATATTTTCTATATAAGTCAGTATAGCTCAGTTGGTTAGAGCGTGGCACTCATAAAGCCAAGGTCGGTGGTTCAATTCCACCTACTGACACCAAAAATAAAATTAAGATCCTCATTTCTCGGGGGTTTTATTTTTTTATTGTTATAATTAATTCAGTATTTAAAAATATGAAAACACAAAATTATTCAGAGAAAAAGAAATTTTCTATTGTGGCTCGTGCAAAAAGTATGACTCATGCTTTTAGAGGTTTATATATTTTATTTAAAACTCAGCATAATTTTTGGATACATTTAACAGCAACAGTTTTGGTTATAGTTTTAGGGTTTGTATATAAATTAAATGAAGCAGAATGGGGGATTTTGGTACTTACAATTATTGGTGTCTTAGTAACAGAAGCTATAAATACATCTATAGAAATAGACATGGACTTAACGAGTCCAGATTATCATCCGTATGCAAAAGATTCAAAAGACGTAGCAGCAGGAGCTGTATTACTTGCCACTATAGGTGCGGTAATAATTGGACTTATTATTTTCTTACCAAAAATGTTGGCAGGCTTATAAAAATAAAAACTCTGTAAAATTTTACAGAGTTTTTATTTTTGATTTTAATGCGCAGTGAATGGGACTCGGTCACCAAACATAGTCGCTTCGCTCCTTGTTTCTCGACCCCGGCTTCGCTGTCTCGCTCGCTTTGCTCACGGCTAACGCAGACAGCTCAGTTCTCGTCCATATCAAATCCACATAAAAAGAAAAAGAGTAGAAAATATTTTCTACTCTTTTTCTTTTTTGCGCAGTGAATGGGACTCGAACCCACGACCCCCGCCGTGACAGGGCGGTGCTCTAACCAGCTGAGCTACCACTGCATACTACCCAGCAAATAAATAAATCTATAAGCTGAATAGTTTAAATATTTTAACATAATTCATATTTGTTTGCAAAAACAGAGTTTAGATGTTATTATAATTAAACAAAAAATATAGCGGAATGGAGTAAAGGTAACTCGCAAGGCTCATAACCTTGAAACCCAGGTTCGAATCCCGGTTCCGCAACAAGTAAAATAAAAAATATCCCTTGACGAGAGGGTGTTTTTTATGGTTGCATTTTAAATTGTTAAGGTATATAATAAATTTATATATAGGCTCTGTTATTTCAGCTCATATATAAGTTTGTTATTAG
>JBDHUS010000016.1:0-9940 GCA_039809325.1 Minisyncoccia bacterium
AGGCGCTGTGCGCCGTCCTTTTGGAGGTTCATGGCATCGATGCCGTCCTCCACGAATCGAACGATTTGTTTGCGTTGATTCGATGTCATCTTTTCAGTGATCATCTTGTTTACCTTTGATTTGAAAGAACTGGGTCCCGACACCCAGCACTATTTGTTTAGATAGAGGTCGGGTATCGTTATCTTTTTTATTGTAGCATAGAAGCTATATTTTGTCAATGTCAAAACCAATTATGTTTTTTGCTTTATTTTTTTCTGCCCATCTAATTAAATCTTGTGAACCAGCAAAAGGGTCGGTTACTTCTTTATCAAATACAAAATCCTCAAAACCTTGTAAAATATAGTCGGAATTGGTCGTAAAAAATTGCCCTAGTTGCTTTTTTATCATATAAAAATTATACCATCATATGGTTAAGAATATTTAAACTTATTCATAATTTTTTATTTATATATAAATTCGTTTATACTTTTTCATGTATCATTGCGGTGTTTGCTGGACAAAGTTCGAATATATTTCGAGCAAAATCCAAATGATTAAGACGGACTCGGCAGGGCAAAACAATTTGTCTGGGGGAAAGGATTCGCCCCGCCTCGGCTGATTTCCCGCCCGCAGGAGGGGTCTGGGGAGGAATGTGGGCGGGATTTTGAACCTTTCCTTTTTCGCATCCGAATTTTGTATTTTGCAAAGCAAAATGCGCCACCGAAAGAGAAGTTGCCCTTGACCCACACAACCCATTCGCGGGCAACGCTAAGGAACTCCCTAAAATTTTTCTTTGACTAAATGCTAAAAATTTCATATACTAACTATTGATAAGTGATATTTTTAATACTATATAACTATAATAGTAAAACTATACGAATATGTCAAAGGAAAAATCCACAATCGCAGAGAATATAAAGAAATACCGAAACAAGCTTGGTATTTCGCAAGATCAGCTTTCAAAAAAGGCGGATTTGGCTTTTCATACAATCGCCAAGATCGAAGCTGGCTCAACCCCTAACCCAACCATTGAAACAGTCAAAAAAATCGCGGACGCTCTCGGCGTTTCGCTTGATGATTTAATGAAATAAATTATGGCAAATTCTAAAGAAGCAAAAGCGCGAATAAAAATAAACAAACTACTCGAACAAGCGGGCTGGCGATTTTTTGATAATGAAAAAGGGCAAGCAAATATTTCGCTTGAACCAAATGTAAAACTTACCCAAAAGGACATTGACGCTTTTGGCGAAGATTTTGAATCCACAAAAAACGGATTTATTGATTTTTTATTACTTGATGAAAAAGGTTTCCCGCTCGTTATTTTGGAAGCCAAAAAAGAAGATAAAAACCCGCTCGACGGAAAAGAACAAGCGAGAAAATATGCTCACACCGAAAACGCACGCTTTGTTATTCTTTCAAACGGCAATCTTCACTATTTTTGGGATTTGGAACGAGGTGATCCTGAAATTATCACCGAATTTCCGACACAAGAATCTTTGAAACACAGACAAGATTTCAAACCAGACAATCAGCGTTTGGCGGACGAAGAAGTCAAAGACGATTATATTGCCCTTACGCAAAACCCGAATTTCAAAGATGATCCTCGTTACAAACAAGAAGAAACTCGCGAGCAATATCTTTGGGAAGAAAATTTGCGAATTTTGCGACCTTATCAGCTCAAAGCGATACATGCTTTGCAAAAATCCGCCGAAGCTGGAAATGATCGTTTTCTTTTTGAAATGGCGACAGGAACAGGAAAAACGCTTATTTCCGCCGCCGTTATCAAACTATTTTTGCGAACAGGCAATGCAAAAAGGATTTTGTTTTTAGTGGATCGCTTGGAATTGGAAGATCAAGCACACAAAAACTTTGTCCGCTATTTGAGCAATGATTTTTCATCAGTTATTTACAAACAAAACCGCGACGACTGGAAGAAGGCGGAAGTCGTCATTTCAACAGTTCAAAGTCTTTCGGCGCAAGATAAATACAAAAAACTTTTTTCGCCGACCGATTTTGATTTGATTATCGCCGATGAATCACACCGAGCAATCGGCGGAAACTCGCGAGCAGTTTTTGAATATTTTATCGGCTACAAATTGGGCTTAACTGCAACACCGAAAGACTATTTGAAAAATGTTGATCCGCAAAAACTTTCACAAAAAGACCCGCGCGCTTGGGAAAGACGACAACTCTTGGACACTTACACGACTTTCGGCTGTAAAAATGGCGAGCCAACATTCCGATTTAGCTTGCTTGACGGCGTAAAAGAAGGATTTTTGATCAATCCTATTGTTTCAGACGCGCGAACCGACATCACTACTGAATTACTCTCGGAAAAGGGCTATGCGGTTATGGTAGAAGATGAAGACGGCACAGAAAGCGAAGAAACATTTTTCCAAAAGGATTTTGAAAAGAAATTCTTTTCCGAAAAAACAAATCGTGTCTTTTGCCAGACACTCATTGAAAATTCTCTCAAAGACCCTATAAGCGGTGAAATCGGCAAAACTATCGTGTTTTGCGTAAGCCAAAAACACGCTTCAAAAATTACCCAAACGCTCAACCAAATGGCGAGCCAACTTTGGCCTGACAAGTACAATTCTGATTTTGCGGTGCAAATAACTTCAAACATTGCCGATAGTCAGCAATTCACAATCAATTTCGCCAATAACAATTTGAACGGACACACTAAGTTTTTGGAAAACTATAAATCCAGCAAAACGAGGGTTTGCGTAACTGTTGGAATGATGACGACTGGCTACGATTGCCAAGATATTTTGAATCTTGCGCTTATGCGCCCGATTTTCTCGCCGACTGATTTTATTCAGATTAAAGGACGAGGAACAAGAAAATTCACTTTTGAATATACGGACGAATACGGCGAAAAGCACAAAAAGCCAAAAGATCATTTCAAATTTTTTGATTTCTTCGCCAACTGCGAATACTTTGAAGAAAAATTTGACTACGACGAGATTTTGCAACTGCCTATCAAGCAAAAAGGAACTGGCGGAGAAGGACCTGTCGGCGCTCCAATTGATGAATTTGAAACTTTTAATCCTGACAAAGTAAAAACTCTCACAGAAACGCCTGTCGGAATAGAAGGTATGAAAGTTGATCGCAAACTTTTTGAAAAAGCCCGCGAAGAATTGCAAAAAGACACAGAAGTAAAATCTGCCGTGGAAAACGAACAATGGGACAAAGCCGTGCAAATTATGCGCGACAAATACGAAGACAAACCGCAATTATTCTTGAATCTTGAAAAAATCCGCAAGAGTGAAAACCTTGATCGCCGTATCTCTTGGCGTGAATTTTTGGAAAGAGCTTTCGGCTTGATTGATGTTTTCAAATCCAAAGACGAAAAACTGGAAGAAGAATGTGAAAAGTTTATTTCAATCTACAAGCCCGAAAGCAAATATGTTCCGCATATCAAAAATTATCTTAAAGCGTATGTTACGGACGAAAAATTCCGCGACATTATCAATAACAAACATTTCGCCGACTTGAATGTTTATGCTGGGTTCACAATGGCGGAATTTAAGGAATTAAACGGCTGGCGGGAAACTGTTCCTGAATATGTGAAAGATTATGTTCCCGTTAATCAGTTTATGAGGTAACCAAAAATACTATGCTTGATCAAACTACAAAACGAAAACTAGACTCTGCACGACAAATTCTTGTCGGCAAAGTGCCAGACCCAAAGGCGCAAGTTGAGCAAATCACGACCGCTCTTGTCTATAAGTTTATGGATGACATGGATAAGGAATCGGAAGAGCTTGGTGGAGAGGCGAAATTTTTTGCAAATGGCTTT
Source organism: Minisyncoccia bacterium (assembly GCA_039809325.1). Taxonomy (GTDB): domain Bacteria; phylum Patescibacteriota; class Minisyncoccia; order Phycocordibacterales; family UBA5272; genus UBA5272. The sequence continues at coordinate 3,785 of JBDHUS010000016.1, forward strand.
TCGCAATACTCTTGGACGAAACTTTTGGACAACAAACTTTCAGGACAAGATCGTCTTGATCTGTATGTTCAGGCAATTACGAATATGTCCAAAAATCCGCATATTCCGCAATTGTTCCGCGATATTTTCAAAGGTGCGTTTTTGCCATACAACGACCCTCGCACGCTTTCGCTATTCCTCAAAGAAATTAATGAATTTAATTACGAACACAGCGAAAACTTGGGCAATGCTTTTGAATATCTGCTTTCTATTCTTGGAAGCCAAGGCGACGCGGGACAATTTCGCACGCCTCGCCACATTATTGATTTTATCGTTGAAGTGGTTGATCCAAAAAAGAACGAAACAATCCTTGATCCCGCTTGCGGAACGGCTGGATTTTTGATTTCCGCCTACAAGCATATTTTGAAAATCAACAAAGAAAAACCACTCACACCAGACGAAAAATTGAAATTGATGAATAACCTTGCGGGTTATGATATTTCGCCCGATATGGTGAAGTTAGCGCTTGTGAATATGTATTTGCATGGATTTCCAGAGCCAAAAATTCACGAATACGATTCGCTCACGAGCGAAAAGCGTTGGGACGAAACTTTTGATGTGATTCTCGCCAATCCGCCATTTATGTCGCCAAGCGGTGGTATTGAACCGAACAAAAAATTTTCTATTCAAGCCAACCGAGCCGAAGTACTTTTTGTAGATTACATTATGGAGCACCTCAATATAAATGGGCGTGCGGGTATTATTGTGCCAGAAGGAATTATTTTTAAAAATGACAAAGCCTATAAGCAACTTAGAAAGAAGCTTGTAGAAGACGGATTGTTTGCAGTGGTGAGTTTGCCGTTGGGTGTTTTTAACCCGTATTCACCAGTTAAAACAAGTATTTTGTTATTTAATAACCAGTTATCAAAACGAACAGATGAAATTTTATTTGTAAGGGTGCTAAATGATGGTTTTGATCTTGGTGCTCAAAGACGACCACGCCCAGATTTACCAAATGATTTATTTGATAAAGGTGGAGCACTTGATGTTTTGAAAGCTCAGGTCGTTGCAATTCAGACAGGAAATAAAAACACCTTAGCAAATGATAAAAGCCTTTTTGCTTGGACAGTAAAAAAAGAAAAAATCGTTGAGAATGGTGATTATAATTTGACAGGCGAACGATATCGCGAGAATGAGGTCATAAAACATAAAAAATGGCCCATGGTGGAGTTGGGTGAGGTATTAGAATATGAACAGCCCACAAAATATATAGTCAAGACTACCAATTATGATGAAAATTTTAAAACACCTGTTTTAACTGCTGGCAAAACTTTTGTCTTAGGATATACAAATGAAAAGGAAGGTATTTTCCCAGCCAATAAATTACCTGTTATTATTTTTGACGATTTCACTACCGCTCAAAAGTTCGTTGATTTTCCTTTTAAAGTAAAATCGTCCGCAATGAAAATTTTGCATGCCGATACTACACAAGCGGATCCAAGATATTTGTTCGAAGTAATGAAAACAATTAAGTTTAATTTTACCGAGCATAAGCGATATTGGATTTCTCAATACTCAAAAATCAAAATTCCACTTCCTCCGATTGATGTCCAAAAAGAAATCGTTGAGCAGATTGAAGTCAAGCAAAACGCCATAGACCACGCCAAAGCCATTATCCAAAATCTAGAGAGAGAGAGACGATATTTTGGTCAGGCACTTAGAAAATTAGAGGGTGTTGAAATGGTAAAAATTTCCGATATTTGCGAAATCAACAGAAAAACAGCAGAGCCAACAAAATTGTTTGGCAAGTCCGAGTTTGTTTATATTGATATTTCATCGGTAGAAAATGGCACAGGATTAGTGAATTTCGGAAATAAGATGTTGACTGAAAAAGCACCAAGTCGAGCAAGACGCGTAATTCAAAAAGGTGATGTCTTACTCTCTACTGTTCGCCCGAATCTCAAGGCGTTTGCGTATATGAAAAACTTGCCAGAAAAATCACTTGCTTCAACTGGCTTCGCGGTTTTAACTGCGAAAGAAAAAGTTTTGCCAAAATATATTTTCCATTTACTTTTTACGGACGATCTTCAAAGTCAAATGATCGGAAGAATGGGAAAAGGTTCCTACCCAAGTATAAATCAAGATGATGTCGAGCAATTAACAATCCCGCTTCCGCCTTTGGAAATTCAGAAAAAACTTGTTGCCGAAGCGGAAAAAGAGCAGGAAGTAATCAACGCAAACAAGCAATTGATTGAAATAATGGAACAAAAAATTTCTGATGTGTTAAGTGAAATATAAAATATGTCAGACACTATTTTTACAATCGAGCTTCCCTATATTGAAACAAATGAAGAACTAGAAAAAATTAAGCAAATGTATCCAAAATACGATTCGTATTTTATTGCGAGTGGATGTTGCAAAGAAAGAAGAGAAAAATTTGATAAATTGTGGGCAAAATATAAACCATACGCCGATTCTCATTTTTTATCTCAAATCAAAATAAATTTTCATCAAAGATCATGGGAAATGTATGTTGGAAACATCCTTTTGGAAAAAGGATTAAGTATTCAATCTAAAAATGAAGGACCTGATTTTGTGATTGATAAAACCGCTTATATTGAGTGTGTTGCACCTACAAAAGGCGATCCCACCAAACCCGATTCAGTTCCTGAAATGTTTGTTGCTACAAAACCAGAAGAAATTCGCGTCCAAGATGTGCCAGTCGATAAAATGATTTTGCGAATTACACAAGTAATAAAAGATAAGGCATTAGATCAATATAAAAATTGGAAAAGCAAAAAATGGTTTGATTCAAAAATGCCTTTTATTGTTGCTGTAAATACTGGCGACTTATCTCATGTTGAAGATCCAAGCATGCCAAATGTACTGAAAGCGTTGTTTGGCTTTCAGTTTATGCAAATAAATATCAAAACGGGTGCGTCCAATTTTTCGCATAGAAATGAAGTTCCAAAGACAAACAACGAGCCAGTACCTGTCAATTATTTCGTTAGTCAAGATTTCGATTTTATCAGTGGCGTTCTTTTCTCCGACAAAACCATTCTCAATCACCCCGAAAATATTGGCGAAGACTGTATTTTTGTAAATAATCCATTTGCGAAAAATTTAGTCAATGAATCACTTGTTGGATTATTTAAAAATTGGACAGCAAGCAAAGAAGATGACAAAATAAGTTTGAAGAAGAATTATTAAAAGTCCCGCCGTCCCGCCGAAAAGTTTTGGGGGGCGAAGCCCAAGAAGTCGGGCAAAAAGGAAGGGGGTTGGGGAGAATTCCGCTTTTTCTTTGCGAAATCAAATTGTGGACAGCCCCGCCACCTGCCTGAATACTTGGAAGGCAGAACACCGCAGAAAAATACTCTTTTCATTAGAAGAAAAAGAAATCGGGCGCGCGCAAAATGAAAAGAGCAAAGAGTATTTTTCTGTGGTGTGGCGAGGTTTCCGAGCAGTGGCGGGGCTGGCTTCCTTATTGGGAGTTTTCCTCAAAAAATGTTCGAACTTCGTCCAAAAAACACCGCAATGATACATGAAAAAGTATAAACGAATTTATATATAAATAAAAAATTATGAATAAGTTTAAATATTCTTAACCATATGATTGTATAATTTTTATATGATAAAAAAGCAACTAGGGCAATTTTTTACGACCAATTCCGACTATATTTTACAAGGTTTTGAGGATTTTGTATTTGATAAAGAAGTAACCGACCCTTTTGCTGGTTCACAAGATTTAATTAGATGGGCAGAAAAAAATAAAGCAAAAAACATAATTGGTTTTGATATTGATAAAAATTTAGTAGTCAAAAAGTAAGTTCTCTGATAAGAGATTTAATATAATCTACTTCCATTTTACTACCACCATCTCAGGCAGATTAAATAATCTATTTACTATAAATGAAATACCATATCCACTTGTGGTATAAAAAGTGCTATTTCCTATAATATTTTCTCCATAAATAAATTTTCCATATTTTAGATAAACTAGATAATTAAGTGGCCAAAATTGTCCATTATGAGTGTGCCCTGCAAAGACAAAAGTGGTGGAATATTTTGCAATTTTCTCTGCCATATATACAAGTGGTTCATGAGATATTACTATATCTATTTTTTTATTTTTTAATTCTTCCTCTACTATACTTTTTATATTTTCTTTTTCATTTTCATTAAAAGCATAATTTAATCCTAATATGTTTATTCCATCAAGATTTATAGTCTCATTAGAAATAATACTCCAATTTGCCTTATTCATTAAATCTATAAATTCAGTATAATCTCCATAATATTCATGATTACCAATTACTGCAAAGACAGGAGCAATGTTATTCCAATTTTGCATTTCTTTTAAAATAGGTGTCCAATTTAATTTTTCACCATTAAATATATCTCCTGCTATAAATATTTTTTCTGGAGAAAGTTTTTGAAGGGAATGAGTTATTTTCTTTGCTATCCAAGCTTGAGAGCCAGCTGAAAATTGTGGATCAGAGAAAAATACATACTTTTTTCCTTTTAGATTTTGATTTTCTGTGGCTATATTTAAATAAGTTATTTTCTCTCCAAATCTTAATTCTAAAAATCCTATAATGCTCATTAAGATTGGTAAAATAATAAGTAAGTAGAAAATTTTATTTAAAATTCTTTTTTTATTTTTTAAAAATATTAAAGAAAGAATACTAATAGGAGTTAAGAATAAAGAGTAAACTATAATAGTTATTAGAATACTTCCTATAATATACACAGGTTCAAGATCTGATAAATAAGAATAATTTCTAGAAATAAGTAATATCAAAAGAGATATTATAAAAAAAAGAGTTGAGATATAAAGAATTTTTTTTAATTTAATTTTATTTTGAAAAGGGGATATTTTAAAAAGAAAATAAGAAGATAAAAGCCAAATTAAAAATCCAAATATAAAAATAGAGATAAACATAAATTAATAAAATAAAAAACAGAATTAAATTTAAATAGTATTTTTAGTATAACATTATATTTAGTATTAATATACTAATATAATATATATTATCAATCAATTAATAATTAAATGATAAAAATCATATAAAAATATGCTTAAAATAAAAAATAATAAAATAGATACTATTTTTACAATAATATTTTATTAGCTCTATAACTTTTATGAGCTGTGATTTTGAATGTTTAAATATACAAACAGCATCTTTGTATATATTTTTAGTATTAATAATATCCATACTTGCTACTAGCATTTTCTATGCTGTTAAAAAATCAATTTCAAGAATTAAAGCTCATAAAATAGCTTTTTATATACCACTTGTAAGCATTTTATTAAGCGCTATAGCTATAGCAATACTTATATTTTTACTTTTATATGTAATATTTCCACTAATTTAGTAGGTTAGTATATATAAATATCAATATAGATGTAGTTTCTTTTTTAAATATATTAGTATATAATACTAATATATTTATTAGAAAAATAATTAATTAAGCTTTTTTTAAATCAAAATTTAATTGATTATTTTGTTTTTATTTTAATTAACTTAGAAATTTATTATGAGTAAAAAAATACTAGCAATAGGTGGTAGTGCGCGTGAAGATTCTATCTCAAAAAAAGTATTAAATGCATTTAAAAGTCATAAAGGAGATGATATTGAATTTATTGTAGCTGATATAAGTAGATTACCAATATTTAATCAAGACTTAGAATCACCAGAGCCAGAATATTTAATAGATTGGAAAGAGCAAATAAATAATGCAGACGCTATCTTATTTATCACTCCAGAATATAATAGAAGTATTCCAGCAGCACTTAAAAACGCTCTTGATTGGGCATCTCGTCCATATGGTAAAAATGTTTGGATTGGGAAGCCAGCTGCTATAGCAGGATATTCTCCATCATTACTTGGGGCTTTTGGAGCAGTTCAAGACCTAAGAAAAGTAGCAGCATTTTTAGGTATGTCTATAATGTCACAACCAGAATTTTATTTAGCACAAGCTCATACAAAATTTGATGAAAATGGTAATCTTATAGATAGTAGTACAGAAGAATATATTATTAATTTTTGGAAAGCTTTTAGAATTTGGATTGATAAAGTAAAGTAAAAGAAAAAGTAAAATAATACTTTGATTTTTATAAAAAATTATATCAATATTGATATAATTTTTTATTTTTTTTATTGTAAATTATTA
>JBDHUS010000017.1:0-9830 GCA_039809325.1 Minisyncoccia bacterium
TATTTCAAAAAATATTAATTTATGTTAAAATTTGAAAATTAAAATACTTTTATAAATTATAAATTTAAAATATTAAAATTATGGCAAAATTAGAATACAATGAAATCAAACCAAGAAAATATATTATCTATGATGATTCTCCATACGAAGTACTTGAATATCATGTAGCAAGAACTCAGCAAAGAAAACCACAAAATCAGGTAAAGCTTCGTAATCTCTTAAATGGAAAAGTTATACCTGCAACATTTCATGCATCAGATACAGTAGATGAAGCAGATATATCAAAAAGAAGTATTAAATATCTTTATACAAATAAAGGTGAATACTTTTTCTCTGAAGAAAATGATCCTTCAAAAAGATTTACAATATCATCTGAAATACTTGGAAATGATATAAGATTTTTAAAAGAAAATAATATTATAGATGCAAAAATATTTACTAATAATGATGATGAAGAAATGATAATAGGTATTAGTCTCCCTATTAAAATAACTTTAAAAGTAGTCTCTGCTCCTCCAAATGTAAAAGGTAATACTGCTGGAAGTAGTAGTGGAAAATTAGTAACACTTGAAACAGGAGCACAAGTCACCGCACCTCTATTTATAGAAGAAGGAGAAATGATAGTAGTAAATACTGAAAGTGGCGAATATGTAGAAAGAGCTGGAAAATAGAACCTTCCCCGAACGCCTTTGACATTCTGCCCCTCTCTAAATATTTTCTATGAAAATATTTAGAGAGGGGGTTGTGGCAAGTTAATTAAAATTAAACTTTCTCATTATCTCTTTCTCAACTTCTTCTTTTGGTCTACCATATTTCTGATAAGACATTTCTTTTAATATATCTTGAACTTCTTTACTACCTCTTGAATTATATTCTTCTTTTATATTAAATGGCTTTTGAGGATACCCTTTTATAAGTAAAGAAGCATAGGCATTCAAATTTTCTATTTTCATAATATCACTTGCTGAAAATGTAGGCGCAAAGCTAGCTTCAAGAAATTTTGCATCTTCTTCTGAAATACGGAAAACAATTTTACTTCCCACATTTCCAAAAATAGCTCCTCTAATATTTTCTGGTATCTGCTTTATATATTGATGAGCAAGAGTTAGAGAAAGTTTATATTTTCTAGCTTCTGAAAGAATAGCAGAAATAGAAGGTGTAGCTATATTTTGAAATTCATCAAGATATAAATAAAATGGTGGCTTTGTCTCTGGATTTTCTCTACCAAGTGCCGCCATTAAAAATTTACCAACAAGTATTAATCCTATCAAGTTAGCATTCAATTCTCCGAGTCTACCTTTTGAGAGATTTACTAAAAATATTTTTTTATTATCCATTATATTAGGTATATTAAAAGAAGATTTCTCTTGAGAAATGATTGGACGCATAACCTCATTTGAAATAAATACATCAAATTTGTTTGTAATATATGGAACATAATTTTCAAATCCTTGCTCTCCGCTTGTAGCTTCTGCATTTTTGAAAAATTGATTTATGAGTGGATTTTTAGAATGGGCTAATTTGTATTCTCTATAATCTTTATCAGATAATACTCTTGAAATATCAAGAAGGGTACAGCCACTTTCTGGATGTTCCATAACGAGCCCTGCACTATTTCTAAAATATTGCTCAAAAGCTGGACCCATTGATTCTGGTGAAGAGTCTGCAAAAAGTTTTTTAAAAATAGAAAGAAGTTCATTGATGACGAATATTTTCTGCTCAGGTTTATTTCTATCATATTCCATCATATTAAGCCCCATTGGCATATCGGCATATGCTGGATCAAAATATATTACATCATCCCATCTTTCTTTTGGAACATTTCCCAAAATCTCAAGCAAGTCTTGTCCGTGCGGATCTATAAAACAGCATCCGTGACCCGCATGAATATCCTGAATAATCATATTCTTAAGCATCACCGATTTACCAGTACCAGTCTGACCTATAATATATACATGGCGAAGTCTGTCTGGCTCAGGAATAAATATTTTTGTAGATAATCCTCTATAATTATTTGTACCTATAAATAATCCTTCTTGAGGAATGTCCATAGGAGCAGGAGCTGTAGCTGCATCTACTTTTTTTAATTGTGAAAAATCTTTTACATAGCTTGGTATATGATATAAAGTAGCAAGTTCTTTTAAATTAAGAGGAAGAGATTCATTTTTATTCCATAATCTATATATATAATTATGTATCTCATCATTTAATCTTCCACCTTCAAGCATCTTAAACTGAAGCGAATTACCATCTACTTCTGTGTATTGAATAAAAGTAGAAGAAAGTTCTCGTAGTATAGATTTTGCTCTATCTAAAGATTCTGCATTCACTACTAGTCGAATATTCGTATCTAATATAGTAGAAGATATTTTGCTTGTAATATATTCTAAAGCCTTTTCATCTTCAATTTTCTTTGGTTTAGATTTTTCTTTTTCTATATCTTCTTTGGATTTATTTATTTCTTTTAAATTAAGTAAGAAGTCTTTTACAAAAGAGTCTTTTGCTAAAACTCTTTTTAAAGTTTCCCCTTTTCTTATATCTTCAAGCATACTTACATATTTTTTAAAAAATTCTTCTCCTGCTGGCTTAACTATTATTTGAATAGAGGCGCCTTCTCCATCTTTCTTTAATTTAGTAAAAGCAGACATTATAAGAGATATAGGATCATTCTCCATCTTTTCATATGTACGAAATGGAAGAGCTGGGGTCTTTACTCCGCTAGCATATGCAGCTAATTGAAATCCATTTTCTGAAAAAACATTATAATCTTCAATAGAATGTTTAACAACAATATCTGGGAATAAAGCGAAAATACTCTTTTCAAAAAGATCAGAAACATCTTTTAATACAGATATATATAAAGTTATTTCATTCGAATTGTTTGGCTTTGCTATTTCAAGAGTATAATAATTTTCCTCTTTATTATTTTTATCATGAGAAATAGCAAGCATACTTGTATAAAACTTCTCCATAAAAGATATAAATTCTTTAAAATTTTTATTATTGCCTTGTTTGTCTTCTGGGATTATAAGTTCATAGAGCTTCATATTAAGAGCCTTCCATATTGATTTTGACAATCCTTTTTCTAGCTTTTTATCATCAGACATTAATAGAAAATTAATTAAGAAACGATGAAAATCATCTTCTAAAGCTTTATCTTTTAATCCTTTTACTATATCTATTGAAGAATGTATGCCTTTATCAAGCATAATAGATACTATTTCACTGACTTTCTCATCTGTAGATTTTGGTGCTAAATTCTCTAGCAACTTTTTCTTATTATAATCTTTTATCTCATAATCTTTTGGCAAAATTTCAGCTGGATTTTTAGAAATATGTTCACGAAGAACATCTTTTGCATGATCTTCATTTTTTATTCTTTCACCAAAATTTTTTGTTATTTCTCGTCTTTTTTCTATTTCTTCTCTTAAAAATTTTATCTCTTCTTCTGGTGAAGAGAATTTTGGCTCTACTTGTTCTATATGACTTTCTTGCATATTATTTTATATAATATGATTATAACATTAAAAAGCGGTTGCTATTAACCGCTTTTTAAAATGATTAAAATAATTTAATAATTATTATTATTAATAATAATATATATCATAAGCATTATTCCCATAATAATTTCCAAAATATGAATAGCTTGTATAATTAGAATTTGAATAATTATAATTTGAAGAATAATAATTATTAGGATTTCCTCCTAAATATATAGGAGTACCTTTTGGCCAAGTAGTTGTAGTTGTTATAGTATATATATAATATTCTGTTTTCTTTGGACCTGAAGAAGTAGTATAGCAAGAATATAAACAAAAATTAGGATTATTGTTTGAATAACTATAAGTATTTGTATTATAATTATTATTATAAATAATATTTTCACCAGAACCTGTATTTGTATAATTATTATTACTTATATTACTTAAAACTTGATAATTAACATTTCCATAAACAGGATTTTGTACTCCCCCATTATATGGATTACCATAATAATTCGCATTTGGTCTATTTATATTTGACACACAATTTGTACCATTAAAATAATAACTTGCTCCATATACTGAACAATTTGTATTTTGATAGACTGGATTATTTGTAGCATATCCTATACCAGAGCATCTTTGAGTATAAGGGTCCCAGGGATGATTTTGATCACAAGTATTTACACATTCTCTCCCATTCCAAATGAAACCATTGTTTGTGCCACAATAATTCGGATTTTGAGCTATAGATAATGCATTAGCATTTGCTAAAATATTATCACTAACTTTAAGAGAAATAGCTACTATAGAGACTATAGCAAAAGTTATTATGATTTTAGATAAAATATTTTTCATATATTTATTCTATATTTATATTTAATAAAAATTAATAATATACCAAAAACTATATTATATATTTATTATATCATATAAAATATATTTATGTCAAGATTTAAAATCTTATAATATTTTGATTTTATCATCTATATTTTCCCTGTATTTATCGTCTAATTTTTGTGTTTCTTTTGCTTTCTCTCCAAATCTTCTTTTAGATCTCTCAAATAATTCTTGTCTTAAATCTTGCTCTGCTTTTATTCCTTGTATCTTTCTTCTTTTTGCTTCAATCTCTACTGCTTTAATTTTAGCTTCATTTTTTATTTTTTCTTTTTTTAAATAATCTTGATATGCATCTGTTCTAGAAAAATCTAGAGTACTATTCTCATAATCTTTTTGATTAAATCCTGTTTTTCCTCCTAAATATTCAAAAGTTGTCTTATTATTTTTAACATTTTCCCCTTCTTTATTTTGCTTATTATTTTCTTCTTTATTTTGCTGGTTATTTTTTGGATTTACTTTATTATTTTTAATCCATCTATTATTTATTCCTTCTTGATTATCTTGATTATTCTCTGCAATGTTTTGATTATTTTCATTATCTGCCTCTTCTTTTATTTGATTTATTTTTTGTGCTTCTAATTCTTTTTGTACATTCTGCTCTTTTTCTAAAATAAATTTTTGATTTTGGGTTTTAATTTCTAATTCTTTTTGTTTTTTTTCTTCTAAGTCTTCTTTATAATCATCCCAAACTGCCCATGTAGTCAAAAAAGGTATAACAGATGCTCCAAATACTTTCATCACCTTTTTAAAAGCTTTTGTTTTTGGCACCTTTTTAAATTCAAATAATCTTTTTCTCGCCTTTTTAGGACCATATTTTATAAAAAGTAAAATAATATAAAGCATTGTAGAAAATACACTTAAAAATACTCCAACAGGAGCAGAGATTCCAAAAATATCAAAAACAAATTCTAAAATATCTAAAATAAAAAATAATATTAAAGAAAAAATTGGAGGAAATATCATATTTATTAAAATTATATCAAATAAAAAGTAAAAGACAGCATTATATAATACAATACTGCCCTCTACTTTTTATAATATTATTAATATTATTTTCTAGAATCTTGAATTTCTTTAGCTATATTTTGTGGAACTACATCATAATGAGAAAATTCCATAGTAAAGCTTGCCCTTCCTTCAGTCATTGATCTTAAACTTGTCATATATCCAAACATTTCTGAAAGCGGAACCTTAGCTTTAACAACTTTATCCATTCCTCTTTCGTCCATTCCTTCAATTTGACCTCTTTTACTTGAAAGATTACCAGTAATATCTCCATAAAATTTATCTGGAGTGATAACTTCTACTTTCATAATTGGCTCGAGAATTACAGGCTTTGCTTTTGCTACTGCATCTTGAAGAGCCATTCCTGCTGCTACTTTAAATGCTATTTCTGATGAATCTACTTCATGAAATGATCCATCATATACTTCACAAGATATATCTACCATTTTAAATCCAGCTAGAGTTCCTCTGTCCATAGACTCTTTAAGTCCTTTTTCTACTGCTGGCATATATTCTTGAGGAATAGCTCCACCTTTAATAGAATTAATAAACTCAAAATGATCATCTCTTTTAATATTTTTTGGTAAATCTTCATCTTTAATAGAATAATCAATTTGTTTTATCTTTAATTTTACATGTCCATATTGTCCACGACCTCCAGATTGTTTTATATATTTTCCTTCACCATCAGCAGAGCCCCGAATAGTTTCTTTGTATGCAACTTGAGGCTTGCCTGTACTTGCTTCTACATTGAATTCTCTTCTTAATCTATCTACAATAATATCTAAATGAAGCTCTCCCATTCCTGCAATAAGTGTCTCATTAGTCTCAGGATCTGTTGAAACTCTAAATGTGGGATCTTCTGTTGCTAATTTTGATAATGCAAGACCTAATTTTTCTTGATCTGCTTTTGTTTTTGGCTCTATTCTCATTGATATAACAGGCTCTGGAACTATTATTTTTTCAAGTATAACAGGGCTTGATTCATCACAAAGTGTATCTGATGTGACAGTATCTTTTAATCCTACAGCCGCTGCTATTTCTCCTGCATAAACTGTCTTTACTTCTTCTCTATCATTTGAATGCATTCTTAAAATTCTACCAACTCTTTCTTTTTTGTCTTTTGTAGCATTATAAACATAGCTTCCTGCTTCAAGAGTTCCAGAATATACACGAATAAAAGTTAATTGTCCGACAAATGGATCTGATGCTAATTTAAAAGCTAATGCTGCAAGAGGTGCTGTGTCTGATACTTCAAGCTCTACCTTGTCTCCTGTTCTTGGATCTATTCCTTTTGGCTTTGCAATATCAAGTGGACTTGGAAGAAAGTCTACTACAGCATCAAGCATAAGCTGTACTCCTTTATTTTTGAGTGAAGTTCCACAATATACAGGAAAAATCTGATTTGCTATTACAGCTTTTCTTAAAGTTGTTTTTAATTCTTCAAGCGTAAATTCTTTTCCTTCTAAATATTGTGTCATCATATTTTCATCTGTTTCCACAATTTTCTCTATCATCTCTCCTCTCCTTTCTTTTACAATATCTGCAAATTCTGCTGGTATATCTGAATATACAACACTTTTTCCTTTATCTCCTTCAAATGTAACATATTTTAATGTTAATAAATCAATAATAGCAGAAAAATTTTCTTCTTCTCCTACAGGGATTTGCATTCTAATTGCATTTTTTGAAAGTCTATCTAAAATAGATTTGTATGATTTATCATAACTTCCTCCCATTCTGTCTAATTTATTTATAAAACAAATTCTTGGAACATTTGCTTCATTTGCATATCTCCAATTTGTTTCTGATTGTGGCTCTACTCCTGCTACAGAGTCAAAAACTACAACTGCTCCGTCAAGTACACGAAGTGATCTTTTCACTTCTATTGTGAAATCAATATGCCCTGGGGTGTCAATAATATTAAATCTACATTTTTTTGATTCATCTGTGCTCGGCATATATGAAGGATTCCAGAATGCTGTTGTGGCCGCAGAAGTGATAGTAATACCTCTTTCTTTTTCTTGTTCCATCCAGTCCATTGTTGCTGTTCCTTCATGAGTTTCTCCTAATTTATGTGATTCTCCTGTATAAAAGAGAATTCTTTCTGAAGTTGTAGTTTTTCCAGCATCAATATGTGCAATAACTCCAAAATTTCTAACTTTATTTAATGGATAATCTCTAGCCATATATTTTGTTTATTTTAAATATTTTAATTAATTTAATAATGTGATTAATAAATAATTATCTAACAAAGTGAGCAAAAGCTTTATTTGATTCTGCCATTTTGTGTACATCTTCTCTTTTCTTCACCGCATTTCCTTCACCATTCGCGGCAAGCATTAATTCTTCTGCTAATCTTTCTGACATAGCTTTTCCTTTTTTGCTATTTGCAGAATCTTTTATCCAACGAGAAGCAAGTAGGAATCTTCTTGTTTCTCTTACTTCTACAGGGATTTGATAATTACTTCCACCTATTCTTTTACTTCTTACTTCTACTATTGGAGAAGTATTTTTAATAGCTAATTCAAAAACATCCAAAGGATCTTTGTTTAACTTTTCTTTTATAATATCAAAAGCTCCGTATACAATTTTTTGTGCTACGGTTTTCTTTCCATTTAACATTATATAGTTAATAAATTTTGAAATATTTTTGTCATTATAGCGTAAATCGCCACTAACAACATGTCTATTTTTGACTGGTCGTCGCATAAACTTATCATTTTAGTGTGTATTTATTTCCCAGCGACATCTGGTACTAACACCCAATTATAATTAATAATGTCTGTATATATTATCAAAAAAATAAATATTTAGCAAATAAAAAACGGCTAATTAAAGCCGCTTATTTTAAAGATATTTTAACATATTATTTCGCAGACTCTGGCTGTATAGTCTGCTGTTTCGATTATCTTATAGCCGTTGAGAGATTCTATCTTTTCTATGCGAGAATATGTTCCTCCAATACTTAAAAAAGAACCTTCTCTGAAATAGCCACTACAAGTACATTTTATCTGAACTCCTACTTTAAAGTGTGGCTTATGAGGTTTTTTATCTTTGCCCTTACCCTTGCCTTTACAAGGTTTTTTGGTTTTTGTTTCTACTATTTCTATATCGTTATTTACCTCTGGTTTAAGGTGTGTTATCATCACCTTCAAGTCGATTGACATACTTAAAAAATTTAAAGTGAAAGAATTAATTATCTATAATATTCTATTATATTATTATAAAATAGTCAATACTTCTGGCTTATCTTTTGTTATAAGTATAGTATGCTCAAAATGAGCTGAATTTCTACCGTCTATTGTTTTAAAGCAATAATAATCTTCTTCTGATAAATATACTTCATCACTTCCAAGATTAATCATAGGCTCTATTGCTAAAACCATACCAGGAACAAGCTTCGGGCCTCGGACTCCATCATTAAAATTCGGTACAAGCGGCTCTTCATGAACCTTATATCCTACACCATGTCCTGCTAAAACCTTTAAAACACCAAACTTTTTACCAAGCTTTTTTTCTTCTTTTTTTACAAAATTTTCTATTGCTTTTGATATATCATTTACATAATTTCCTGCTACTGCTACTTTTATTCCAGCATTAAGAGCTCCTTTTGTTATTCTTAAAAGTTCTTCATCTTCTTTTTTTATTTTACCTACTGCTATAGTGATAGCATGATCTGTAATCATACCTTTATGATTTAAGCATGAATCTATTGATAAAATATCTCCTTCTTTTAATATATAATCATTCGGTACTCCATGTGCTACAGCATCATTTACAGAGAGACATAATGTCGCAGGATATGGATATGCTGCTCCTAGAGGTAAATAATTTAAAAGCATAGCTTTATCTTTATCTCTTTTACCTTTTTCTGAATTTTCTATAAGATCAAATGCTAATTTATCAAGCTCTTTGAGAGATATTCCTGGCTTTGCTTCTTCTTCAATTCTTTTTAAAACGAAAGCAAGTCTTTTACCTGACTCTCTTAAATTTTTAATAGTGTTTAAATCTGTCTTTAATTTAATATTACTCATATTATTTAAAATAATAACATATTATTACCTTTACCAAAACTCAATAAAATATTTATATATAAAAAATAAAAACCACTTATAAAGTAGTTTTTATTTTAAAGAATTATTATATTTTAATATTCTCTCATTGTTAATTGTGCATCTACTTTTTTCACAAAATCTATGACTACAGATACTGCAATGAGTAATGATGTTCCTCCAATGGCTAAAGTATTAATTCCTGTTGCAGCTTGAAGAACTATAGGAAGTATTGCTACAACTCCAAGAAATAATGCTCCTACAAAAGTCACTCTACCTAAAACACTTCCTATATAATCTGCTGTAGCTGTCCCTGGTCTAAATCCTGGTATAAATGCTCCTGACTTTTGCAAATCTTCTGCTGTTTTAGCTGGATCAAATGAAACTG
>JBDHUS010000018.1:0-8811 GCA_039809325.1 Minisyncoccia bacterium
CAATCTTCACTATCATCTCCCCCTGCTCCAGCTAAAATATTTAAAATTGCTCCACCTTTATCTAATATATTTCCATCTTCAAGTTTAGATTTTAATTCTTTTATTTTTTGTATTACTTCTTGAGCTTTTACTTTATCATTCCAAAAATCTACATCATTCATCTCTTCTTCCAGAATCTCTATTCGATTTTGAATATTTTGTTTATTTTTATCCATATAAAAGATTTTAACATTAATTTAAAACAAACAAAAAACCATCCTAAATAAAAGATGGCTTTATTCGGCTATCCACATATCAACATGTTACATCATGTGATTCCGCCTTATGCCGAATTGAGTGGGCGGTTGTAATTTGTAGTTGACAAGATCGGACATTGTAACCAAACCGAAAGTTAAATCGTCGAAACTAGGATATTAACTTAAATTAAATATATCAAATGAAGTAAATTATTTCAATAGAGTGTCTTTTAATTCTTTACTATTAAAACTTTCAAAAATATAATCAGCAATAGATAAATCTTCTTCTTTATTAAAAGAATTTTTATTTGGTATAGCTATAACTTTTATCCCAGCATTTTGCGCAGATTCTACACCAACCAAACTATCTTCAATAGCAAGACTATCTTCTTTTTCTAATTTTTCTATTTCATTTAATCCGTTAAAAGCTTTTTCATATACTTCAGGATCTGGTTTTGATTTTTGTATATCTTCAGCTGAAATTATAATTTCAAACTCTTTCCACAAATCATATTTATCAAAAAGAATTTTTACTGTAGAAAGTTTAGCTGTTGTTGCTACAGCTTTTCTGATTTTATTTTCATGTATGTGATTATATCAAACTATGAGCCACTTACAAGAATTGAACTTGTGACCTTCTCGTTACGAATGAGATGCTCTACCTACTGAGCTAAAGTGGCTTTGATGTATTTTATCAGAAGTTTTATTTTTGATAAAGTAAGTTCGAGCGGAATCGTATAACCACTCCATCTTTGATATTTCCGACAAAAGTCGGGTTTTGGAGCCAATAGCGAGGATCGAACTCACGACCTCATCCTTACCATGGATGTGCTCTACCAACTGAGCTATATTGGCTTAATTTATTTTTAACTTAAATCTACATCTTTTTTCATATATTAAAATTATAGCAAAAAAGTGCTCAATCCTCAATTGAAAAAATTTTGCTTGGGCTTGTATGGCCAGATACAAGTCTTATATTTTTCTTATTTAATTCTTTTCTTAAAATCTCAATCACTCTCTCATTTGCCCAGCCATTTCTAGCTTCTTCTTTTACAGAAATATTAAAAGTATTGTCTTTTACCCTTTCAAAAGACTCCTTTTTAGATTCAGTTCGGACTTTAACTTTGATATACATGTTTATAATTTATATTAAAAAAACTCACTTTTAAACTTGACATATATCTTTTTTATGTGATATAATGAAAAGATAGATAACAATATTGTTCATTATTACTAAAGTAGTAATACTGATTTTTATTTTTTTTTATTTTTTCTCCACTCTTCTATCTTTGCATGATGACCTGATAATAAAACTTCTGGCACTTTATATTTTTTCACTATCTTTTTACCAGTTTTTTTATTAGTAAATTTTTTTTCATATATTTCTGGGCGAGCATATACTTCACTGCTTGCTATTCTATTTTCTTCTATACTTTCATTATCATGTAATACACCTTTTATTTGGCGACTTATTGCGTCTATCATACTAAGAGCTGGCAATTCACCGCCAGTTAAAACAAAATTCCCAATAGAAATATTTTCAATTTTACTATTTAGAGTTATACCTTTTTCTTTTAATTCTGATTTTTTATTTTTCAAGATATCTTTTATCACATCATTTACTCTTGCATCTACCCCCTCATATCGTCCGCAAATAAAAATAATATAATTATATTTTTTAGAATATTCTTTTGCGAGATTATTATCAAAAACCTTTGCACTAGGCACAAAATTTACAACAAGCAAATTTATTTTTGTTTCTTTCTTTCCTTGTCCCGTCGTAGCCCCTGTCCTTCGTAGCTTTAGCGAAGAAGGATTATCTTTCTCAATCTCTTTTAATATTTTCTCAAAAGTATTTATAATAGGGTCTACCCACAAAACCATTCCAGGACCTCCACCATAAACCTTGCCATCAGTGCGACCATGTTTATCTTTTGTAAATTCTCTTACATGATAGGATTTTACTTTTATAATTTTAGCCTCTTGTGCACGACCAATTATAGACTCATTTACATATGAATCTATAATATCTGGAAAAAGTGTAATTACAAAATATTTCATAATATATATAATACAATTTATTTTATAAAAATAAAAATCACTTTATATTTTTAAAGTGATTTTTATTTATCTTATTTATTAAATTCCTTTTATTCCATCCATTACTGCATCTACGTCATCGAGATGTGATCTATATCCCTCACCTGATTGAGCTCCAAGCATTTCTTGAGGCTCGTTAATCTTTAGATTAACTCTCGCATTATTTTTCATTCCGACCACTCTTAAAAGTGTTCTTATTGCTTTAGCTGTGGCACCTTGGCGACCAATAATTTTACCCATATCGTCTTTCCCAACATCTACTGTGATGAGTACTCCCATTTCATCAACTTTTCTATCTATTTTTACATCATTTGGATTATCTACTAAACTCTTTACTATAAATTCTATAAATTCTGAATCTTTAACCATATATTATTTTGAATTATTCAATTATTATTCTTATAACTAAATTATTATAACATAATTATAATAATTTAAATTTTTAATTAACAAATTATTTATTTTGTTAAGAAAAATTTATTTCTTTTTTAATTCTTTTTTAGGTTTTGTAATTTTCTTTTTAGGAAGTACATTTATTTTTTTACCTTCTATTACTTTTTCAGCTACCAGAAAATTATAAACTGTTGGAGAAACTTTTGCCCCTACTCCCATCCAATATTTAACTCTATCATTTTTAAATGCATACTTTCCAGCTTTTGCATCATAAAAACCTAAATCCTCAATAAATTTATGAGTTTTTGGCTTATATGTTTGTGGAGTAACGATCAATTTAAAATGTGGATCATTCTTTCTTCCTAATCTTTGTAATCTAATTTTTAGCATAATTATTACCTTTAATTTTTATCTATATAATATATCACATTTTTATAAAAAAGAAAAGTCTTTTATTTTATAAGCTTATAATCAATCTGTCGTAATTCAAGATTTGTTGCTTTTACTTTTATTTTTACTCTGTCTCCTATTCTAAATTGTTCTCCTCCATTTTCACCACGAATTGAAGAATCCTTTTCATTGTAAATATAAAAATCTTCACCCAAGTCTTTTAACCTAATCATACCTTCACTTCTACTTTTAGCTTCCTCTACATATATTCCCCATTGTGATACTCCAGATACAACTCCATCAAAAGTCTGTCCTATTCTATAACTCATATATTCAACCTGCTTGTATTTTACACTTCCTCTTTCAGCATCGGCCGCTTCTTTTTCGCGATGACTTGCTAAAGCACACATTCTATCAAAATAACCTTTTTCTTCTTTTTTTATCCAGTCTTTCTTTAATACTCTCATCAAAATTCTGTGTAAAATTATATCTGGATATCTTCTTATTGGTGAAGTAAAGTGCGAATAGAATGGAAAAGCAAGCCCATAATGTCCAACATTCTCTGTTGAATAAATTGCTTTTTGCATACTTCTTGATATGTGTATAGAAAGTAAATCTATTTCTTCTTCTCTCTTTTCTTTTTTTAATTTTTTAAGAAGTTTATTTAATTCTATTGAAGGTATGAGGCCGTCAATAAATCGAACTTTTTCTCCAATACTTCTAATAAATAAATCTAACTCATGCATTTTGTCAGGATCTGGCTTGTCATGAACTCTATAAATAGATATATTTGGCTGATTATTCTTTTTCTCTTCATCGTAAATAAATTTGGAAATTTTTCTATTAGCTAAAAGCATCAATTCTTCTATCATTTTATGAGCATCTTTTCTCTCTTTGACAAATACATCTATCGGTACACCTTTTTCATCTAATTTGAATTTAACTTCTTCTGTTTCTATTATAAGAGCTCCATTTTTTTCTTTTTCTTCTTCTAAACTTTTAGCTATTTTATTTAGTTTTTGTAATTCTTTTTCATATAATCCTCCATTCTCTAAAATTTCTTGCACTTCTTCATATGTGAATCTTTTATCAGAATGTATTATCCCTCTTCCATACCATTCATTTTTTATTTCTGCATTTTCATTCATTTCAAAAACTGCACTCATAACAAGCCTATCCCCTCCTTCAATCAAAGAACATAAATCATTTGACAAAACTTCAGGAAGCATTGGTATAGTTCTATCTACTAAATACACACTTGTTTCTCTATATATTGCCTCCTCATCCATTTTTGTATTTTCTTTTAAAAAGTGTGTGACATCTGCTATATGAATCCCTATTTCATAATTATAATTTTCTAATTTTCTAAAACTTATTGCATCATCAAAATCTTTTGCATCAAATGGATCTATTGTAAAAGTTAAAATTTTTCTAAAATCTCTTCTACCATCAATTCCATTCTCATTTATTATTTTATCTTCCTCTGTAATACCTCTTTTATGTATTTCTAAAGCTTCTTTTTCCACTTCTTCTTTATGTTTATTAAAAAATCCTCTTTCAAGAGCATATGCTAACATTTCAGCATCATTATCTCCTGGTTTTCCTAGTATTTCTAAAATTTTGGCAAATGGAGATTTTTTATGATCATTCCACTTTATTATTTCTGCTATAACTTTATCTCCAGCCTTGGCTCCAAAAGAATCTTCTTTTTTTATTAAAAAATCAGTATATGTTTTCTTATCGTCAGGAATTAAAAAAAATATACCATTTTCTTCTTCAAGTTTCCCAGCATGTGCATATTTTGCTCTTTCTAAAATCTCAGTAACTTTACCATAAAAAATATCTTCACCTGTTTTTTCATTTTTTCTTTTGCCTAACACTTCTACTTCTACAGTGTCTCCATGAAAAGCACAATTAAGGTGCTCATGATCTATAAAAACTGACTCGTCTTTTGTGAAAGATCCATCAATTTTTTCATGGTCTTCATTAAGACGAACATAGCCATCGCCTTTGCTTGTTAAAGAAACCCTTCCGTGTATAATTTTATACATAAATAATAACTAAGAATAATATTATATTTTAGTATAGCATAAAATATTTCTTAATCACTATCTTATTACCCTTATCTCTCCCATTTCTTCTTTTATAAATCCATTTATTTCAAGACTCATTAGTGCGACAAGTATGTCTGTATATGAAATATTATAATCTCTTTCTATTTGAGATAGCAATAAATCCTTCTCTATACTACCTTCTTGCATTATTTTTTCTAAAATACTTCTCTCATTTACAGATAAAGACCCTAATATTTTTTGGTATTTATTTTCTCCTTCTTTACTATTAAAATCAAGATCTAATAACTTTTGGCTTCCGCTACTTATATTTAAAAGCTCTAATAAATCATCTCCATTTAGAATAGGAGTTGCTCCATCTTGAATTAATTTATTTGATCCAACCGCCCCTTCAGCAAATATAGTATTTGGTATTACTCCTACATTTTTTCCATATTCCATAGCAAGTCTTGCAGTAATAAGAGTGCCACTTTTTTCTCCTGCTTCTACTATTAATACAGCATCCGATATAGCTGACATTATTCTATTTCTAGCTGGGAAATAATGTATTCTACTTTTCTCCTCATCTTCATATTCCGACATTAAAATATTTCCTGTTTTTAATATTTCCTCAGCTAAATTTATATTTGATGCTGGATAAATATTCTTTTTAGAAAGACCTGACCCAGGAATTGCTATTGTTGGAAGGTTGTTTACGATAGCACCCTTATGCGACAATGAATCTATACCCAATGCCAATCCTGAAACTATTATGATATTTTCTTCAGATATAGATCTTAATATATAATCTAAAACATCTTTTCCATATATAGTATTTTTTCTACTTCCAACTATTGTTAGAACTTTATAATCATTATCATTAAAACTTTTATTCAAGAAATTATAAAAAACTTCTCCATTTATAGCTTTAAAATTTATATATTTTGGAGTATCGTGGATTTCTAAAAGTGGAGAAAGTAACTTATATTTATGAAAATCTTTTTTAAAAATTTTAAATGATAAAACTTTTTCTTCTTTCTTAAAAATTTCTTCATTAAAAAACTCCTCTTCCATAATATAATATTTTTATTATTTTATCATAAATAAAAAAAGCTTTGCAGAAGCAAAGCTTTATTCATAATTTATTTAATCTTTTCTTTTCGGATATTGATATCCGAAATTCATTTCCATATTTAACTTCAAAAGGAGTCTTCTTTACTCCTATCCCAGAAGTAACATAATGCCAAGATCTATAACCGGCAAGACCCTCTTTGAAGAAAACAATCATATCCCTATAAATAATTCTTCTAGTCTTTACAAGATTAATATAATCCTCTAAATCCATAAATATATTTATCATAGGCTTATGAATGTCTTTAAAGAGTAACAAATCTATTTTTACTCTAAAAAACGCAGCGAAATAATTATCTTCGTAAGGATAACCTTCGAGATATATTTTTGGATAAAAATTTTCAGATTCATATGCAATGAATCCTTTCTCTTCAATAAAAGAGATATTCTTTGATATATCGCAAACAACTGTATAATCATCTGTAGATTTTAAATCCCATCTGTATTTAATAGAATCAAATCTTTCAACAGGACTCAATACCGCTGAATCTACTTCATATTTCTCTTCTACTGTAGCTGTTTTATCTTCTTCAAAGTCATCCTCTTCATCTTTTTTAAAAGTAAAAAAATTCTTAACACTTTGAGCAAACGAAGTAATTCTTTCTTTAAGATTCAGATTAATTTCATAATTTTGATTCTTAAAAAAATAATAACTATTTTTAAAGAATTTTATTGATATAAAAGAAAATAACATTATGATAATCGTAAGAAAGACTGAACTTATGAATCTTCTTATGTCAAATTCCAATATTTTTCTTCTAAGACCTGGATTATTTATAAGTGTAGTATAAATCAAATCCTCAATACCAGAAATTCTTCTAAATCTAGCTACATCTTTGGTGTCTATATTTATATAGATTTTTGATTTGCCATTGTAATCTTTTATCACTTCACCATCTTCTTCAATGAAGGTAAAAGATGAATCTTCTTTTGAAAAGACGACTCTAAGCGGAGTGGATATTTTATAAAAAAACCATACCCCAGGATAGAACATAAGACCTTCTGGAAATATCATATCTATTCTTCCAGTGAAATAATTTTCTACTATTCTCTTATATCCATTTTTGGTATAAGAGAATGAAGCATAAACTTGAATAAGACAAGTTAATGCTTCTGTGAAAAAATTAAAATAAACTTCTTTTAGAATAAAAAAAGTTGTAGAAAAATAAATGATCCACGAAAGTAGAAATTTTAAAAGATTCTTAATTTTAAATCTTGTTATAATTTCTTTTTCATTTTTTGCTACCCTTTTTAATGTCTCTTCTTTTTCCTTAAATATTAGATTGACAATTAAAACTATGATCAAAAAAAACATAGTTTTAATTATCAAATAAAAAGAGAAAAGAATTATTATCAAAATGATCGCTATTCCAAGTAGTATAATACCACTCCATTTTATTAATTTCATTTTTAAAAATTTTAATTGTTAGTAATTTTCATTTTTTCTTCAAAGATTTTTTTTGTATGAAGAATAAATTTCATTTAATTTTTTAAAAAGTTCTAACTTACCACCTTTATCAAAAGTTGATATAGAATCTGGATGGCTTATTTTAGATAATTCATGCCAAATTAATTTTAGAACCTTTTTATTTTCCAAATTTAATTCTTCTTCGTAATCTTTAAAAAGATTTTGAAAAAAATAATATCTCGGCAGATTCAAGTCTTTGGCTTCTTTCCATTTTTTATAGGTTATTTCTATAATAGAAATAATCGTATTTGGATTCTCTTCAAAAAACGAAATTTTATATTTCTGATCTTTTTCCTTACCATTCTTAAGTGTCTCATCTTCATTTCGATTTTTATTTGAATATTTTGTTTCGCTTCTTGCTTCTTCTTCTTTATTGTTTCTAGAATTATAATCATTTTTATATTCTTTTTCTTTATTCTTATTATTATCAGAATTTTTTTTCTTTTCTTTTTCTAAGAATAAACCACTACCAATTAGAATAAAAACTAAAATTAAAAAGATTATAATAAGTTCAGCTTTATTATTATTAATAAATATCATTATGGCCATTTTTATTCTATTTATTCTTTCTTCTATAATATTTTCTTTATTATTAAGAATATAATAGAAAAAAGATATAAAAAAAATAAATACTGAAAATAAAGAGAAAATAATAGCACTATCTTGATTTTCATCAGTTTTTCTTTTTCTATGCATTAGGTTTTTTTAATTGTGAAAGAATTATTTTTAAAATAAAAAGTCTATAATAAATAGACTTTGTATCCAAAAATATAATACTATATTTTTTACTTTTAAGCAAGTAAAAATTTGTAGAAAAATTTAATTTTGTGGTGTTATTCTAGCATTTGCGCGAACCTTTTTTGAACGGAACTCCTGATGCGCCCCGCCACTATTTTTCTGGGGATATGGAGGCGGGGCGATGGACTCGCCCGCGCGGAGGAGGGGTCTGGGGAGGAATCCGCGCGGGCTTCGGCTTTTCCTTTTGGCGAAATTCGGGCGGGCTATCTATTGGAAATAGAAATTACTTTTCTTTCGTATTGTT
>JBDHUS010000019.1:0-7540 GCA_039809325.1 Minisyncoccia bacterium
TTCTTGGCTCCGTGGGCAGGGATCGAACCTGCGACCAATTGGTTAACAGCCAACTGCTCTACCGCTGAGCTACCACGGAATATTTTATTTTCAATTTTTACGAATTTGATTTCGCTTTATAATTATAGCAAAAAAATCTTTTCTTTGCAAAATCATTCTAAATCCTTTTATTCCTTCTAATATCAAATGTTGATAAAAATAAAGCTATTGAAAGAATAATAAAAAATACATCTTTAAAAACACTTGCTATATCAATAAAAAGTATAAAAACTATAATAAGTATTGCTATTAATCTCTGAAAAAATCTTTTTGACATAAATTTACTGATTTATAAAGTATAACAAAATAATTATTGTCCGTCTATAACAAAAACAAACTCCCCTTTTATTCTATCTTTATTTTTTTTAAAATATTCTTTTATATATGGAGCATTGCCTCTTATAATTTCTTCATGCATTTTAGTTAATTCTTTAGCTATTATTATAAGTCTATCTTTTTTTAAAATTTTTTCTAAACTGTCTATAGTCTTTTCTAATCTATGCACTGATTCATAAAAGATTGAAATATGATTATTTTTCTCTAATTCTTTAAATATTGTTTCTCTACCTTTTTTATGAGGCAAGAAACCATAAAAAATAAATTTATTACCAGTAAATCCTGATAAAGCAAAAGCAGAAGTTAAAGCTGTGGCTCCTGGTATCACTTTTATATCTACGTTTAAATATTCACTTTTAGCTTCATATATTTTTTTAATCAAAAGGCTTCCTGGGTCTGAAATAGTAGGCATACCAGCATCAGAAATAAGAGCAATATTTTTTCCTTCTTCTAAAAATTTTAAAATATTATCTATTTTTGATAATTTAGAATTTGCAAAATAATTTGTTGCTTTTGTGAAGATTTCAAAATGTTTAAAAAGCTTTTGGGCATTTGATACATCTTCACATAATATCAAATCTACTTCTTTTAAAATACGCACAGCCCGAAAAGTCATATCTTCTAAATTTCCTATTGGAGTCCCTACAATATAAAAATTAGACATATTTAGTGCGCGATCCTGGGGTCGAACCAGGGACCTTTCGAGTATCAGTCGAATGCTCTAGCCAGCTGAGCTAATCGCGCAAACACTTTTAAAATTCTTAAAAGATATTATATTTTATCATAAAAACATAATTAAAACAATTCAAAAACAATTCAAATAATATCTTTAACAAATAAAAGGATTCTTTATTCTTCTGTATAAAAAATAATTGCTTATATTTAAAAAAATTACTCCTAGAAATCCTATCTCAAGTCCATGTAAAGGAAAGTATAAAATAAGTGAAGATGCTCCAAAAAAAGACAAAATAGAAGCAAGAATCCCTATTCCACAACTAGCACAAGAAAGACCTAATATAGAAATAAATATAGAAAATGTACTCCAAATATTTTTTTTATTATTTATATTTTTACTATTTTTATAAAGTATATATATAAATAAAAAAAATAAAGAAATAGATATGATAAATATTATTACTAATAATAGCATTAATATATTTTTTAATTCACTAATATCAAAAAGAGAAATAAAAAATAAATCTAATTTTTCTTTTAAAGAAAAAAATGAAAATTTAAAAATATCTATAGCTGTTAATAAATTTTTAAATATAAAATAAAGTAAAGAAAAAACAAAAATAAAAAAAATAAAAAGAACACTATATTTTTTATTCTTAAATATATTTCTTAAATCCATAAAATATTTCTATACACCCTCTACTTCTGTAAAAGGCACTATACCTTTAATACTTTTTATAATAGCATCTTCTTTCATATTTATCATTCCTTTTTTTCTAGCTGCTTGCCAAATTTCATCTTCTGACTTTCTATTTAAAATAAGATTCTCTATCTCTCCATCTACTTCTAGCATTTCAAATACAGGCATTCTTCCTTTTAAACCAGACGGATTAACAGAAGAAGGTACTGCATTATGAGGGTTTTTATCAAGTGGTAAATCTTTTTTAAATTGAATAGGTAAATCTTTAAAACTATCCTCAATAATAGCTTTAACTCCTTGATCTTCTATTTCAGCGGCGCTATTGTCTGCTATTCTACGGGCTAGTCTTTGTGCAATAGCTAGATTTAAAGTAGGAGCAATAAGGAATGGATCTACTCCCATATCTAAAAGACGAGTAACTACTCCTATTGCATTATTTGTATGTATAGTAGAAAATACTAAATGCCCTGTAAGTGCCGCCTGAATAGCAAGTTGTGCTGTTTCTCCATCACGAATTTCTCCAACCATTATTACATCTGGGTCTTGGCGCAAAATAGAACGAAGACCATTTGCAAATGTATACCCTATTTCTGGAAATATTTGTGACTGATTCATACTTGGAATATTATATTCTATAGGGTCTTCTAGAGACACTACATTTCTCTTTTCTCTGTCAATTTCATTAAGCATTGAATACAATGTTGTTGTTTTTCCTGAGCCTGTTGGACCAGAAATTAGAATTATTCCATAAGGTTTTGCTAAAGCTCGGCGAATCTGCAACATATGCTCATGAGAAAGACCGATCTCTTCTAATTTTTTTACCCCTCTATAACTATCTAGAATACGAATAACAACTTTTTCTCCATAATATGATGGAAAAGTCGAAACACGAAAATCTATTTTATGCCCTTCATATTTTACAGAAAATCTTCCGTCTTGAGGTTTTCTCTTTTCATCTAATTTCAATCCGCATAATATCTTAACTCTAGCTATCATTGCTGCATGTCTTGTTATTGGTATATTAAATCTAGTCGCTAAAACTCCATCTATACGAGTACGAACTCTAACATGATCTCCTACATTTTCTATATGAATATCTGATGCTATATTTACTATAGAATTTTTTAAAATAATATTTATCATTTTAACCATAGGCATAGAGTCAACTAAAGATTCTAAAAGATTATCATCTTCATCTGTAATATCTACTATATCTTCTCTTACATCATTAGTATCAGCTCTTTGATGTGTATATTGAGGAACAGCTTTTCCTCCTTCAATAGAATATCCTTCAAATCTTCTTTTAAATTCACTTAAAGATATAAGATAAATTTTATAAGAAACTCCTGCTGAGGTTAATATGAATTGAATAGCATCTAAAACATTCTTTCTCTCTGGATCTACTACTCCTATTAATACTTCATCTACTATATCTTTATTTTTTATAAAATCGCCACTTTCTCTTAATTCTTTTGCACGAAGAATACTATCTTTGTCTGTCTCCTCTCCAAAAGCTCTGAGTGCTAATGGAACAGCTAAATATCTTTCAGATTTTTCTTTGTCTAAGATAGTATAAAGTGATTTATCTGCCAATTCTTTATCTCCATTAAAAACTGGTATCCCATAAATAGCATTTCTGGCTGTTAAAATTGCAGCTTCTGGAACATTGTGCTCATAAAGTATTTCATCAATAGGAACAGAAGACGATCTCTGCTCTTCTTCTATTGCACGAGACTCGAGCTCAGTTATAACATTCTGAGAAACTAAAAGATTTAATAATATCATATTAAAATTATAGCATTAAAAAAACTATATATATAAAAATTATGGCAAGAAAGGATTTTTTCTTCCAATCCCAGAGCTAGGATTTATATTAACAGAAAAATCTTTAGAGTTTAAAAGCAATTCATTATTTATATTTGTATTGAATGTTAAATTTTCTTTATTAATTAAATCAATATATTGACCTAATTTTGTTTTTGATACATATGTATTACTCTTTGAATTAAGCTTGACTTCTGTGTGGACAAAAAAAGCTTGATATATAAAATAAATGACAACAGCCAAAAATATTATAATTATAGGTACAAGTATTTTTTTATTAATTTTTTTTGAAGATATACTACTCATATATATTAATTATTCTTTTTTAAATAATAAGTTTCTATGGTTATAGAATATTTATTAACAGTATTTGCACGATTGTCTTGTGATGTAATAAAATCTAGACTTGTAACATTATATACTCTTTGTGAATTTTCTAAATCTTTTAGAAAATTTTTCAAATTCTCATAAGTACCTTCTAAGCTACAACTTATAGAAATAGTGTTATATTTTTTATTTGGAGCATTTGAATCCCCGTCATCTGTAAATCTTGGTGCCGAAAGTAACATATTAGACCCTGGAGCTTTTGCTATATTTGTTAATTCATATACTATGATTACAGGATCTGCTCCTTCTGGTAAAATTTTTTCTAAATCTTCTGGTAATTTATTCTTTGCATTAAAATAAGATGAGTTTGTTTCTGATAATTTCCTATCATAATCTTGAATTATTGTAATTGCATCACTCAGATCTTTTTTTTCTTCTAAATAAGCAGATATACTTTTCTTTGGTACATAAATAGAACCTTTACCTGTATATATAGGATATATAAAAAAATAAGAAATCCCAAAAATAAGTAAAATTAAGAAAAAATTTACTAATATTTTATTTTTTAATTTATCTTTATGCATAAATATATTTTATCATTGATTATTGCTTTCGTTATTATTTTGATTATTATTCGATGCTTGATCGAAAGAGATATTATCTTCTTTTATTTGAGAAGATAATTCATTATTTTCAGGCTCTTTTATATTTTCAGGCTCTTCTATTTTATTATTTTTTTCATTATTATCTATTTCTTGTGTTGATGAGGAGTTTGTTATTGGTATATTATAAAGAGGTCCAGTACTGACTGAATTGTTATATTGAATTTCTTGATTTAAGGTATTTATATAATCTAAAAAGCTAGGAGTGGAAATATCTACATCAAAATTTATATCAAATTCAACAGTAGCTCTTTCATTTAAAGAAAAACCTGTCAATTTAAAATCTTTTATATATTTAGCATATAGACCAGATCTGAAATTATTTAATTGTCTATATAAAGTAGGATAATCTAGAGACATTCCTGACATACTTAATTCAGCTAAATTACCATTTGCTTCTTTTTTAAAACTAAACTTATTAAAATAAACATAACTATCATAACTTGACTCAGTAGAAGATTCTAAAATAGGAAAAAGCATTTGAGAAATATATACTCTACTATCATATATAGAATTTAACAATTTTAATCTTTGTGCAAGTATTTTCATGTCTGGTAATTGACTTTCGAATTGTAGGACTGAAGCAGAATTATCAAATGATGTTAAATATGCTTTTTTCTTTTCTACCTCTTGCGCTAAAACTTTTAAATAAAAAAATGCTCCTATAGCAATTAAAATAATTAGAAGTAAAATCGTTATCAAAAAAGATTTAACCATATCTTTTTTAGGCATTAAATCTTCTTGAGATACAGGTGCAATAAATTGATTAAAAACTCCAGCGCCACCTGCTACTATATTGTTTTGTGTATTATTATTAAACATAAAATTATTTGAAATAGTTTTTAATAGCTAATCCAGCAGCTACAGCATATTTTTCATTACTTTCATCTATTACGCTTCTTAGATTTTCTGGCATAATAAGATGAGAAAAAATATCTAATAAAACTACTTCTTTATTTAAAAACTCTCCGAGAATATCCTTTATACCTTTTTGTAGAGCTCCTCCTCCTGTAAGGACAACTTTCTCTATTATTATATTATACTTTCTTTCATGATTAAGTAAAAGATGTTTTATCTCATCAAATAGTGGAAAACTTGCCAATCCCATAACTTCCCCTAAATGTGGAGATGAATCGTCGCCTAAATAACCAAATACTCTTTTTGCTTCTTCTGCCACATCTATAGAAAGATTTAATACTTTAGATATTTGAAAAGTATTATCATAAGAACCTTTCTGAATAATATTAGTAGCTCTTACTATCCCTTCATAAATGAGACTAACAAAAGAAATTTTTCCACCAATATCTACACAAAGAATAGCTTTCTCATTTTTTAAATTTTGTAAAATTATTCTAGCTTGAGATAAATTTTCAATTTCAAAAGAATAATCTTTTAATCCTAATTTTTTCGCATATCTTTCATATTGTTCAAAAGTTGAATTTTTAACAGCAGCTATAATGACAGTATCATCTTTATCGCTAACTTTATCGCCTAATTCCACTCTCCAATAATTTAATTTAACTTCAGAAATTGGTATTGGTAAATATTTTCTAGCTTCTATTGGAAGTAGACTCGCCAATTCTTTATCTGAAACTCGAGGTATGGTAATAGCAGAAACAAAACAATCTTGAATAGGTATAGAGAAAATAAATTTCTCTGATGTTATTTTGGTGGCTAAAAATAAATCTTTTAAAGCTTGAACTACTTTCTCTTCTCCTATATTTGAAATAGATCCTGGAGGAAGAGCATCATATGCTGCTAATTCTAATTCTCCGTAAGTTTCAAGATATATTTTATCAGTATCTTTTTTGATTTGTAAAATCTTTATGGCATATGTGCCTATATCTATACCTACAGAACTTTCAACTATTTTATTTTTATCACCGCTAAATAAAACCATAAATTTATATATTATAATTATAACATGTTAAATCTGTCTAAAATATTAAATTTTATATTTATAGAAGAATGTTTAGGATGTCAAAGAATTGGTCAAATTATCTGTAAAGAATGTGTTTATGAAATCAAAAATGAAAAGATAGAAAATAAATTAAAAAGTATAGAATGGATAAAAATATCTCTTTCTTATAAAAATAAGATCCTTAAAAAAGCTATATTTCAACTTAAATATTACTATGTGAAAAGCATTGGGAAATATTTAGCAGATTTAGTATATAAAGATTTTTTAAATTTTATAAATGAAATTTTAGAAAAACAAAATACAAATATTCAAAATATTATTATTGTTCCAATTCCAATCTCTAAAAAAAGATTAATAGAAAGAAATTATAATCAAAGTGAAGTATTAGTAAAAGAAATAATTAAATTTATAAAAGAAAAAGAAAATCTTAATTTAGAAAATAATTTATATTTAAAATTATTAATTAAAATAAAAAATACTATTAAATTTGCATATACACATTCTAGTACAGAAAGAGAAGAATTAATAAAAGATGCTTTTGAAATTAATAAAGATTATCAAAAAGATTTCTTTGAAAATAAAACAATTATTTTATTTGATGATATAACCACAACGGGATCAACATTTTATGAAGCCAGAAAAACTCTAATAGACTTTGGAGTTAAAAAAGAAAATATTTTTGGCTTTGCACTAGCACATTAATGTGCTCCCACTAGGACTTGAACCTAGGACCCCACGGATATAAGCCGTGTGCTCTAACCAACTGAGCTATGGGAGCATTATTTCTATATAATAACAAATTTTTTTTGATTTTAAAAGTATAAAATATTATAATAGATAAAATTAAAAAAGGAGGATTCGCATAGCGGTTTAGTGCACCATCTTGGAAAGGTGGCAACGGGGTTAAACTCGTTCGAGGGTTCGAATCCCTCATCCTCCGCATAAGTTCCAAACGCATTTTTGGAGCAACAATTCGGTCAGCGCGAAACGCTGGCTGTTTTGTATTCCCCCCGCCGAACCCAGCACCCGCAAGCATTTTCCACGCTCCGCGTGGCT
>JBDHUS010000020.1:0-7489 GCA_039809325.1 Minisyncoccia bacterium
TTAATAATTGAAATATAACAAAAAATAAATATTAAGTAAAAAATAATGTTAAATATACTTAACGAAAGCCACTTCTTTATCTAGCAAATTCTATAACTCTACTTTCACGAATTACATTAATTTTTATTTCTCCAGGATATTTTATTTCTGTTTCTATTTTAATAGCGATATTTCTGGCTAATTTTAAGGCCTCAAAATCATTAATCATAGAAGGCTCTACAAATACTCTTACTTCTCTCCCGGCTTGAAGAGCATATACTTTTTCAATACCCATAAAGCTCATAGCAATATTTTCAAGATCATTTAATCTTTTAATATAATTTTCTATTGAGTCTCTTCTTGCTCCTGGTCTTCCGCCTGAAATAGCATCAGCAACTTGGACTATTATAGATTCTAAAGTCTCATAAGGATATTCTTCATGATGGGCTTGCATTGCTAAAATTATCTTTTCATCCACTCCATACTTCATTAAAATTCTCCTACCAATTTCTACATGTGTTCCTTCTATTTCATGATCTACTGCCTTTCCTATATCATGAAGAAGCGCTCCGGCTTTTGCTATTTGTACATTTCCACCAAGTTCTGTAGCTAACATTCCGGCAATATATGCCATTTCTATAGAATGACTTAAAACATTTTGCCCATAGCTTGTTCTAAAGTATAATCTTCCTATAATTGGAATGATTTCATCTGGAATATTTAATAATCCTGTCTCCATTATAGCTTCTTCACCTTTCTTCCTCATAAATGTTCCAATTTCTTTTTTGGATTTTTCTAAAAATTCTTCAATTTTTACTGGTTGTATTCTGCCGTCTCTTATTAGCATTTCAAGAGCATTTACTGCAATAGCACGCCTTACTGGGTCAAAACAAGACACAACAACAGCATTTGGTATTTCATCTATTAAGACCTCTACTCCACTTGCTCTTTCAAAAGCTTTTATATTTCTACCTTCTTTTCCTATTATTTTTCCTTTTGTTTCATCGTCTGGAAGCTCTACTACAGAAGACATAAATTCTGTAATATTTGAATTTGCCACTCTATGTATAATAGTTGCTAAAATATCATTTGCTTTTTGATTTAATTTTTGCTCTCCATCACGAGATAATTTTAATAATCTAGATTTAAAATCTTCTTCAGATTCTTTTTCTATATTTTGAATTAAAATATTTTTTGCTTCTTCTTTTGTGTATCCTGCTATTTTTTCAAGCTCTTTATCTATACTTTTTTCTTTTTTAAGAATATTTTCTTTTATTTGTTTTAAATCTTCTCCTAAGTTTAAAAGTTTTTCTTTTTCAAGCTTAACTGCTTCTTCACGAGATTCTAACTCATCTTCTTTCTTTTCTAATCTTGTTTCTGTTTTATCAAGTCTTTGCTTCATTTCTTCAGAAAATTTTAAAGCTTCTTCTTCTATTTTATTTGCTTCTTTTTTAGCTATTTGTAATTTATTTTCTATTTCATTTTCAATAGAATTTTTTGAAATTAAGGCTGTATAATGTCTACCAATATATCCAATAATAATCCCAGAAATCCCGGCTATTATTGTGTAGATTAAAAATATATTCATAAATTTAGTTTGTATTTGGGTAATATAACCACAAATATTTAAATAAATAATTATTTATTTATTTTTTCTTTGGTTTTAAAATGTCATCAACCATACCGTATTTTTTTGCTTCATTTGCATCCATCCAATAATCTCTATCTCCATCTTTTTGTACTTGTTCAAAAGATTTTCCTGTAGCTTCTGATAACATTTTATAGAGTTTATCTTTTAATTTTAAAATATGTTTTGCTTTTATTTCTATGTCAGAGGCTTGTCCTTCTACTCCTGTTAATGGTTGATGTATCATAACTTCAGAATTTGGAAGTACAAATCTTTTACCTTTAGCTCCTTGTGAAAGTATCATGGCTCCCATTGAAGCTGCCATACCCGTACAAATAGTAGAAACATCACATTTAAGATGGTTCATAGCATCTATAATAGCTAATCCTGATTGTATTTCTCCTCCTGGAGAATTTATATACATAATTATATCTTTTTTAGGATCTTCTGCTTCTAAAAATAAAAGCTGTGCTATTGTTATGGAGGCTGTTTGATGATTTATTTGATCATGAAGAAATATGATTCTTTCTTTTAATAGGCGAGAGTAAATATCGTATGCACGCTCGCCATTTTGTGTCTTTTCCAAGACTGTTGGTATTAACATAATGTTTTAAAGTTTCAAAAATAATAATTTAATAAATAATCTTTGTATTCTCAGTCGTTTATAGTAGCCCAATCTTTCAGTATTTTGACAATATAACACAAAGAGACAAAATAATAAATACATTGTTAAATATTTTATTTTTTGTTTCATATGAAAAAAAATTTATAAAAATTAAATAGCCCACACTAAATATGTGAGCTATTTAATTTAAAACTAAAGTAAATTACTTTACAGACTCTTTAAGAGCTTTTGCAACTGAAAACTTCACAGCTTTTGATGCAGGAACTCTTACAGTTTCACCCGTTTTTGGATTTCTTGCGTCTCTTGCCTTTCTCATTTTTACTGAGAATTTTCCAAATCCAGCCACTGATACTTCTTCTCCTTTTTTAAGAGCATGTATAATAGAATCAAATAAAGCTTCAACAACTCTTTCTGATTCTGCTTTTGAAGTGTTTAATATCTTATTAATTTCTTCAGCAAGTGCTACTTTGTTCATATTTTTATTTTTTAAAATTGTTTTTTAAATTTAAAGATATTTTCCTAGGAATATCTTTTATTGATTTTTAATATGTGCACATTCTTTTCTTTCGTTTTTGATTTAAAAAACGAATTCTAAGAATACCCTTATATTATAAGACTATTTATAGAAAAAACACAACTTGACAAAAATATCTATTTTTTATATTATTTTGTCAGTAAATTAATTCTTTAAATAAAAACGCTTGTAAAACAAGCGTTTTTTTATATTTCTTTATTAAATTTTAGAAATAAAAAAACTCCCCATAATATTTGTATCAGCGGGAGCAGATGGCTCTACCGGACCTGAACATGAGATTGGGAAGCTTTAGAGGGGATTTCATGTCCAGCAATCTACATTCCCTCATATGCAGATCGCTGGACACGAAAAATAATTTTGACTGTTTTAAAGGTGTCGTCCTTATTTATTTGATTTCTCTGGTGTTTGAAATCATTTATTATCAATTTTCACAAATTGATATGTCTTTTACACCTTTAATAATATTGTAAAAGACGAGTTTGTCCTTTTAAATTTTGTAAAGGACAAATATATAAGTTTGGGTGCTATTATTTATTATTGCAACATTGTGTTGCTGTTGTAATGAACTAATTGGTGGTTCGGCTTTAGAGGATATTATTTATATATTCCCGTTAAGCCGGGTTGAGCTTTTATCCTAAGCTGACCACCCTATATTTAGTATATAAGACATCAAAAACTTTGCAAGTAAATTTTTATAAATATATGTGGATAACTTGTCCTTTATACTAATAATGTCTTTTATTTTTTATTTATTAACAATGTCTTTTATGAAAATGTCTTTTATATTTATAAATATTGCAAAATTCTTTTATAAATATTGTCTTTTTAAATATTTGCAATGTCTTTTTAATTTTTGTAAATTAATTTTAATTCATATTTAATTTTTATTTTATGAAGATACATAGATTCTTTTTAAACAATCCTCTTGGTGAAGAAATAGTAATAAAAGAAAAACAATTATTACATCAATGGAATAATGTACTCAAATTTAAAATAGACGAAAATCTAATTCTCTTTGATGGTAAAGAGAAATTTGACTACGTATATACTATTAAAAATATTAATAAATGGGAAGTAAAACTTTCTTTAAAAGAAAAAAATAAAAATCTTTCACAAAAAGAAGAAAAAGGAATACTAAACTTGTATGTATCTTTGATTAAAAAAGACAATCTAGATCTCATTCTAGAAAAATGTACTGAAATAGGGGTGTCAGAATTTACGCCTATAATATCTGATAGGGTAGAAAAGAAGAATATTGCCAGCTTTAATAAAGAAAGAGCTGAGAAGCTAATAATAGAAGCTACAGAGCAAGCTGGATGGGGAAATATTCCTATATTAAATAAAGAAGAAAAATTAGAAGAATTTTTAACAAGTATCAAAAATAGTGGGGAAATTGAAAAAGTTGTAATTTTAGATATTACTGAGAAGGAAAATAAACAAATAAATAATAATATTGATAAATTATATGTTCTTATTGGACCAGAAGGTGGTTGGACCGACAATGAGAGAGATTTATTTAAAAAATATAATTTAAAAACAATATCTTTTGGGAAGAACATCTTGCGCGCTGAGACTGCTGCAATAATAGCATCTTTTCATTTTTTAAAAAATAGCTAAAAAAAAGTGGTATAATTTTATATATAAAATAAATATATGAAAGATCATTTTCTTTTTGGAGTATATAAAGCTCCAAAACCAAAGAATAAAGTAAAGGAGAAAAAAGTTATAAAAAAGCTCGAGGCAAAGAAACCTGTTTTTAGTGCAAAGCCGAAACAAAAAGTAGAAAAAAGAAGTGAGACTATTGCTTATACTAGTGTAGCAAAGAAAGATAGATACAATAAGGATAGAGGTTCTAAATTTATAGATAAAATTTTAAAAATCAAGAAAGACGAATTTGAGAAAAAGAATAAAGGAAATTTGGAAAAAGCCTATAAAGATATTAGAGATAAACACGCAAAAGAAATTGATTCGGTAAGAAAAGCAAAAGAAAGAAAAGCTTTAGGGATTAAAAGAATGAATAAAAAAATAAGTATTGCTGCTAAAAAGCTTATTGAGAAGAAAGTTATACGTTATGACGGTAGGAAACCCTTTGCGAAACAAGAAAATAAAAGGGTAGCATGATATTAGAAATAAAATACAGGGTGGCACCTTCGGTGCCACCCTGTATTTTATTTATTTTTTATTTTTCTTCACCATCCAAAATTCTCATTACCTTTTCATTTCTGAGAATTTGCTCTACATAATTATTCACATGGTTCTCATTTGCTTCTGGCATTTGAGAAAGGATTTTTATCGCTTCCACTTCTATTTCTTCTTTTCCTACTTTAATATTTTCTTTTTTAGCTATTTCATTTATTATTAATTGTGAAGAAACTCTTTTATTTGCTACATCTTTCCACTCTTCTTTTAAATCATCTTCCGTCTTTTTTAAATGTTCTAAATATTCTTTCCATTCTGAGCCAAATCTTTCTACATCTGCTTTCATTTGAGCTTTCATTCTTTCTAATTCATCCTTTATTAATATTTCTGGAATATTTATTTTAGTTTCATTTACTAAATTTTCTAAAATGTTTGTTCTTTTCTTTTCTACCATTTTTGATTTTTTCTCAAAAATAAGATTTTCTTTTACTTTATCTTTTAAATCTTGTAAAGTTTTAAAATTTTCTCCAAAACTTTGTGCAAAATTGTCATCAAGTGGTGGTAATTCTTCTTTTATTTTTTCTCCTACACTCTCTTTTTTTTCTAAATTATTATGATTTTCTGCATGAACATTGCCATCTTCATGAATATGTGCTCCAGCACTTCTACCCTTTTGTAAAGTTATTAATACATTTTCGACTTCTTCATCATTCACATTTAAAAGGTCTTCTTTGTTTGCTTTATTATTTTTATTTCTTAATTCTTCTAATAATATCTTTTCTGTATCTTCAATAGATTTTTTAGCTATTTTTTTATAATCAGATAATTTTATTTCTGGCATTATAGGAAAAGTTGCTGTATATTCAAATTCAGATCCTATACCTATTTTTGTAATATTTATAATAGGCTGTGAAATAGGCATTATCTTTTCATCCTCTTTTTTATTTTCATTTTCTTTTATAATAGATGAAAAATATGTGTCATTAATGACAATATTCGCCATCTCTTCTAAAATAATCATATCTCCATATTTTGCAACTATTAAATTTTCTGGAGCATTACCTTTTCTAAATCCGTCTATTTGAACAAATTCTTGTACTTTTTTTAATCCTTTTTCTCT
Source organism: Minisyncoccia bacterium (assembly GCA_039809325.1). Lineage (GTDB taxonomy): Bacteria > Patescibacteriota > Minisyncoccia > Phycocordibacterales > UBA5272 > UBA5272. The sequence continues at coordinate 6,026 of JBDHUS010000020.1, forward strand.
AAATTTTTCAAAATCTTGATTAGAAAGACTCACAATCATTTTGATTTCTCCATTATCTAATTTTTCAAATTTTGCTTTCATATATTTGTTTTAATTATTTTTATTAAATAATTCTATAGATTCTTTAATAATTTTAAATGTTTCTTCTTTATTGTAAGCGTTTGGAATTTGAACACTTTTATGTTCTAACATTTTGTATGTTTCAAAAAAGTGGTTTATTTCATCTATTGTATGCTGATTCAAATCTTCTAAATCTTGTATCTCATTAAATCTAGGATCAAATGCTGGTACTGCAATAATCTTAGCATCTGATTCTCCATTATCTATCATATCTAAATATGCTATAGGTCTTGCTTCTACAATAATTCCAGGCATTATAGGGTAAGATGTTAATAATACCACATCAAGAGGATCTCCATCTTTCCATAAAGTATTTGGCACAAATCCATAATCAAAAGGATAAGTCTGTGCTGTATACATAACCCTATCCAGTCTTATAATACCTGTTTTTTTATCCAATTCATATTTATTTTTTGAGCCTTTTTCTATTTCTATAAAAACATTAATAGTGTTATCCTCATTAATAGGATTTATTTTGCTTAATATATTATCCGTCATACTATTAATCTTCTATTATTTTTTGTCCTTCTGCTAAATGATTCATATCTTCCTCTGTCTTATTCTCATTTTCTTTTAATTCTTCTTCTATTTCTTCTTCTATAGTATCTATTTCTGTTAAAGGATTCTCTTCTAAGGAATCTTTGTCTAAGACTCCTTCTTCACTTGCTTCTAATACTAAACCTTCTTCACTTTCTATATCTATTTTCCATCCTGTGAGCTTTGCTGCGAGGCGTACATTTTGTCCACCACGACCAATAGCTAAAGATTGTTCTTCTTGAGAAACTTTTATTATTGCTTTTTTCTCTTCCTCATCTATTTCTATATCTATAACTTTTGCAGGGGAAATAGAGGATGCTATATTTTTTCTAATATCATCACTCCATTCTATAATATCTATCTTTTCTCCTCCTAATTCATTTGTAATAGCATTTACTCTTACTCCACGTTGTCCAACACATGCTCCTATTGGATCAACTCTTCCATCGTTACTTTTTACAGCTATTTTACTTCTTCCCCCTGGTTCTCGAGCGACAGATACTATCTCTACAACACCTTCTGCTATTTCTGATGATTCTGTTTTAAATAATTCGATTAAAAATTTTGGATGAGTGCGAGAAAGGCGAATGGAAAGACCTCTATTTCCTTCTTCAAGTGAATAAAGATATGCTTTTATTCTTTGTCCTGGATGGAATCTGTCACTCCTTATTTGTTCTTCTGTTGGTAAAACAGCTGTTGTTCTACCTAAATCTACAAAAATACTACCTCTTTCTATTCTTTGAACTATTCCTGAAACTATTTCTCCTTCTTTTGTTTCAAATTCTTCTGCAATGGATTCATTCTCGG
>JBDHUS010000021.1:0-6908 GCA_039809325.1 Minisyncoccia bacterium
ATAAGACTAGACTTGAACTAAAAAAGTTATTGAAAAATAATGATTGTTATTTTTTATGAATCACCTAGGTCTATAACTAAAAAACAGAAAATCCTTGTTTTTCAAGGATTCCGGTCTGTCTAACTATCGTGTGCGCCGGGTTGGATTTGAACCAACGTAGCCCGAAGGGCGACAGATTTACAGTCTGTTGTAATTGACCACTCTACCACCGACGCATTTTATTTTTATTTTGTTTTCAAATCTGTCGCCCTGAAAAATAACTGAGCGACGATTTATATAATTACTTTATATAAAAAATACCTTTTATAAAGCAGAAAAATTATATCATAAAAAAATAAAAAAACAAAAAACCGGACTTTCATTTATCCGGTTTGAATATTCCTAAAATTCTACAAAATAAATTTCGTAAAGTTTTTTTAATATTAATGCTTTTAATTTTTGACTTTTTAGGCTTATCACTAAAATTAAAAAAACATTCGAACCTTAATCTTATAAGATCTCCTTTATTTTCAATTTGCATAAAGAATGATTTTTAATATTAATAATTTTATAATATCTAATGTTTTATATCATAAAAATAAAATATAGTCAATTTTTTAAATTTAATACCAGAAATTACTTTTTCTTTAATACTTTTTTAAGATATTGTCCTGTATAAGATTCTTTTACACTTGCTATATACTCTGGTGTGCCTTGTGCAATAAGTTTTCCTCCACCTATTCCGCCTTCTGGACCAATGTCTATAATATTGTCAGCATTTTTTACTATATCAAGATTGTGCTCTATGAGAACTATAGTATTGCCGTGATCAACAAGTCTATTTAATATTTCTAAAAGCTTTTTAACATCTTCATAATGTAATCCAATAGATGGTTCATCTAAAAGATATATAGTCTTTTCAGTATGTCTTCTATAAAGCTCACTTGATATCTTAACTCTTTGTGCTTCACCTCCAGAAAGTGTAGTTGCGCTTTGTCCAAGCTCAAGATATCCAAGCCCTACATCATTTAAAGATTTTAATCTATCATATATAGCAGGAATAGCATCAAAAAATTTTAACCCTTCTTCTACTGTCATTTTTAAAATATCATAAATATTTTTTCCTTTATATTTTACCTCCAATGTCTCTTTCATAAATCTCTTTCCATTACATACATCACAAGTAACATATACTGTTGGGAGAAAATGCATTTCAACTGCTATTTCTCCATTTCCTTCACAAGCTTCACATCGCCCTCCTTTTCTATTAAATGAAAATCTAGAATGTGTCCAGCCACGAATTCTTGCTTCTTCTGTCTGTGCAAAAAGTTCACGAATATGAGTCCATGCTCCTGTATAAGTCGCTGGATTACTTCTTGGAGTTCTTCCTATTGCTGACTGATCTATCATTACCACTCTTGAAATATATTCTGTACCTGTTATTTCGTCACAATTATAAATTTTTGCAGTTCTATATTTTCTTTCAAGTCTACCAAGAAGATTTTTATATAAAATCTCATACATAAAACTAGACTTACCAGACCCAGAGACTCCTGTTATAACATTAAATTTTCCTAATGGGACTTTAACATTTAAATTCTTAATATTAAAAATATTTCCGTTTTTTATTTGTATAAATGCACCATTACCATCTCTTCTTTTCTTGGGGATTTTTATATCTTCTTCTCCTCTTAAATATGACAATGTTAAAGATTTTGATGTATTTGTTTTTGACATTAATAACTCTTCAAGATATCCTGCTACGACAACCTTTCCTCCATGGGCTCCAGCTTTTGGTCCAATATCTACAATATAATCACTTGCAAATATCGTATCTTCATCATGCTCCACTACTATAATAGTATTACCCATATCACGAAGCTCTGTAAGGGTTTTAATAAGTCTATCGTTATCTCTTTGATGAAGACCTATTGTTGGCTCATCAAGCACATAAAGAGCTCCTACAAGCTTGCTTCCAAGCTGACTTGCAAGACGAATTCTCTGTGCTTCTCCTCCTGATAAAGTATCTGCTTTACGATTTAAATTTAAATAATCAAGACCAACATTAAGCATAAATATAAGCCTTGACTCTATTTCTTTTAAAACAATTTTAGTAATTTCTAATTCCTTTTTTGTAAAAATATTTTGTAATTTTTCAAAATATTTTTTTGCATCAATAATTGTTAAATCTGTAATATCAACTATATTTATTCTATCTTCTTTTTTATCTCCTAAAAATACATTTAAAGCTTCTTTGCGAAGTCTTTTTCCATGACAATCTGGACATTCATCAAGCCCTCCAAATTCTTTGGTACCAAGTCCATTACATGTGGGACATGCCCCATATGGAGAATTGAAAGAGAAAAGTCTTGGTTCAATTTCTGGAAAAGAAAATCCACAATTGCTACATGCAAATTTATTACTCATAATAAATTTATTTTTACCACCATCTTCATCTACCATTTCTATTTCTACAAGTCCATCTGCTTCATTAAGAGCCCTCTCTATAGATTCTGAGAGTCTTATCATTGCATCCTTTTTACTCTCTAAAAGTTTTAACTCGTCTATTAAAATAAAATCAACAACAAAAGATATATCATGCTTTTTTGTTTTGGATAATTCTATTCTATCTCTTAGACTTTTTAACTCTCCATCTATTAGGACCTCCTTATATCCTTTTCCGAGCATATCATAAAGCATTTGATAATATTCACCTTTTCTGCCTCTTACCATGGGAGCTAGGATACGAACACCAAGATCAGAGAATCGGACTCCTTGAATACTTTTTACTTCTTTTTCAAATTTTCTATAATCAATCTTTTTAACCCTCTCTAAAATAAAATTTATTATCTCTTCATTAGAAAGCTTTTCTATTTTATGCCCACATTCGATACAATATGGTTTTCCAACTCTCGCATATAATACACGCAGGTAATCATAAATTTCTGTAATCGTCGCAACTGTAGAGCGAGGATTTCTCCCAGCAGATTTTTGATCAATTGAAATAGCAGGAGAAAGTCCAACTATTTCATCTACATCAGGCTTTTGCATTTGATTTAAAAATTGTCGTGCATATGCTGAGAGAGATTCAACATATCTACGTTGTCCTTCTGCAAATATAGTATCAAAAGCTAGTGAAGATTTTCCACTACCAGATAGACCGGTAAATACAATCATTTTGTTGCGAGGCATTTCTACTGTAATATTTTTTAAATTGTGTGTTCGAGCACCACGGACAATGATTTTTTCAATTTGCCCATTTTCACTTTTATTTGTTTTTATAGTTTTAGATATTTCTTTTTTTGACATCTCTTTATAATAACACTTTTATATATATTTGAAAATATTTATATTTAACTTTTAAATAATAAAAAAATGACAAAGAAAAAATTCCATATTGGGACAATCTTTTCAGGGTACCAAGACAAATTTGTATCTCCACTCGGCCTACAGGACCTACAAGACTTATACAAGTTTTTATTTGGTGAGAGTCTTCTTACACACGAACTCTGCTTAAAAGAGTCTTACACACCGATGCACCAAGAATTGCTGAAACAAATACCTTGGTTATCAGAAATTGATTACTCTCCAATTAATCCTGATACTTGGAGAGTTTGGCTTGACAACCAAATTGAAAAATATGGTGAGTATCAAGAAGTGACCGTCTCAAAAGAGAATCTTGACCGCAAAAACCCGATCACTACTTTTGTCGAAAATTTTAAAGGTAATGGAGGAGCGATTGTGTATATCTATTAGCAAAAATTAAAGACTGAAGAAAAACCCTCGCAAAAGCGAGGGTTTTTATTTTAATAATATTAATTCTATTTATAATATTAATTCTAATTTATTCAGCTGATTCTAATACTGGAGTTTCTGTAGCAGTATCAGTTTCAGTTTCGTCTTTAGCTGGAGTTTCAGTTATTACTTCTTCTTTAGCTGAAGCAATTTCTAGACTTCTCATTAAATCCTTTGCTGCTGATTTTAGAGTTTCATTATCTGCTGCTTTATTTTCTACAATAGCAAGCCAAGGGTCTCCATCAACACCTTTTACAGCTTCTACATAATATTCAACATTATTTGCTTCATCAATAATATATTTAATGTCTACATTTTGATTATCAACAAATTTAACATTTTCAACTGTGACAGAAGCATTTGTTTTTAACACTTCATTTACATAATCTTCTGCTGAATATCCTCTACCTCCTTCATATGTAAAATAAAGTGTTACAAGATTAGTACTTGATGCATCAGTAAGTTTGAACCACTTAGATTGATTTCCTTTTCCTTGTACTATAGAAAAGATATTATTATGTAAAAATGAGAATTCTAATGGATGATTTCCTTCAAAAGAAGCAAAAACCTCTCCTTCGTATTTTGAGTAATCTTTACTATTAGCAATATCAATCATTGAACTATCATTTGATCGAAATATATTTTTTAAAGATTTACCCTCTATTCCTTTTATAAAGAAAATAATTAATAAAACAATAATTAATAAACCAATTAACCACCATGTAGTCTTTTTATTTTTAAAATCTATCTTTTTCATATTTTTCTATATTTCTTTTTGTATATAATTGATTTTATCATATATTTAATTTTTTGCACTCTTGATTTTTAGCAGATTTATTTCATCGCGAAGTATAGCCGCAGTCTCAAAATCAAGCATTTTTACTGCTTCTGTCATAGCTTTTTCTTTTAATTTTATGAGTTTTGATGGATTTTTTTCAAATAATTTTTTATCTACTTCAAGCTCTAATTTTACTGATCTTTCTCTTTCTTTCTTCAATTCTTCTGTAATATCTTTTATATTTTTTATAATAGTTTTTGGAGTTATGTTATTTTTCTTATTATATTCAAGTTGTATTTTTCTTCTTCTTTCTGTTTCTCCTATTGCTCTTTCTAGTGATCCTGTCATATTGTCTGCATAAAGTATCACTCTACCCTCTACATTTCTAGCGGCTCTTCCTATAGTCTGAATAAGTGAAGTCTCACTTCTCAAAAATCCTTCTTTGTCTGCATCAAGTATTCCAATCAAAGCAACCTCTGGGAGATCAAGTCCTTCTCTTAAAAGATTTACTCCGATCAAGCAATCAAATTCTCCTTTTCGTAGTCTTGTTAAAATTTCTATTCTCTCTAATGTTTCAACATCGCTATGAAGATATTCAGCTCTTATTTTTTTCTCTTTTAAATATTCTGCTAAACTCTCTGCCATCTTTTTTGTGAGAGTTGTAGCAAGTACCCTACGACCCATTTTTATTTCTTTTACAGCTTCTTTTATAAAATCATCTATTTGTCCTTTATATTTTCCTTTTTCCATTACTGGCTTTATCTCAAGCTTTGGATCAATTAGACCTGTAGGACGAATAATTTGTTCTATTATCTTTTCTCCATTATCTCTCTCATATTGTGATGGAGTTGCAGATACATAAACAACATCCTTTATCTTCTTATCAAATTCTTCATATTTGAGTGGTCTATTATCTTTTGCGCTTGGAAGTCTAAATCCAAAATCTACAAGGGTTTGCTTTCTTGACTGATCGCCATTATACATAGCACGAAGCTGAGGTAATGTAACATGAGATTCATCTATTACAGTTAAAAAGTCTCTACCATTTATGGCAAAATAATCTATTAAAGAGTCTGGTGCCTCTCCTTCTTTTTTTTGAGAAAAATGTCTTGAATAATTCTCAATTCCAGAGCAATATCCAAATTCTTTTATACTTGCAAGATCATAACTTGTTCTTCTTTTTAATCTTTCAGCTTCAAGCATTTTATTATTTCCTTTTTTTGTTTCTTTTTCAAATTCTTTTAATCTATTTTTTAATTCATCTTTTATTGATTTTATAGCTTTCTCTTGTGCAAATTTATCTGATATAAAATGCTTTGCTGGAAAAATAAAATAATCATGGACTTCTTTTATCTCTCTCATTGAAACTGGATCTGTTAAAATAAGTTTTTCTATTTCTCCATTATGAATTTCTATTTGAAGCATTATGGTCTCACTCATAGGCATTATATCTATTCTATTTCCTAATGCTCTAAAAGTTCCAGATGATAAATCTGCATTTGTTCTTTTATAATGAATTTCTACAAACATTTTCATTAAATCTACTTTTGATATTTTTTGCCCAACAAAAAGTCTCTTATTAACTTTCTCATACTCAATAGGAGATCCAAGTCCATATATACAAGAAACTGATGCTACAATAATTACATCATCTCTTGTAAGTAAACTTTGTGTAGATGCATGTCTTAATCTATCAATCTCTTCATTTATTTGAGCATCTTTTTCTATATATGTATCAGTAGTTGGGAGATATGCTTCTGGTTGATAATAGTCATAATATGATACGAAATAATGCACAGCATTATTTGGGAAAAAAGTTTTAAATTCTTGAGCAAGCTGTGCTGCTAATGTCTTATTATGAGCTATAACAAGAGTAGGCTTACCAATTTTTTCTATAACATTTGCAATAGTGAAAGTTTTTCCTGTGCCTGTAGCACCAAGTAAAGTCAACTTAATATTTTTTTCATTTTTCTTATTTTTTTTACTATTTTTTTCTTCTAAACTTTTTACAATTTCCAAAATAGCCTTTGGCTGATCACCAGCCGGCTTCATATCAGAAACTATTTTAAATTTATTTTGAGTTTTAATCATCTTTAAATAATATCAAAAAATATGTAAAAGAAAAAGAAACGAAAACTAGAAATTTATTTCATCTACTATCTTTATAGTTTCTGACAAGACTTTGATTATTCTTTGATATTGGTCTATTTCATCTAGCGATAATTTTCTTCCTTTTCTATCTTTTAAATATTTCTGAGCTGGTTGATAACCGCCAATATAATATTCCCAAATATCTTTTTTTATATTTCCAAAATATTGATTCTCATTTATATATACATTTTCATTTTTATATATA
>JBDHUS010000022.1:0-6382 GCA_039809325.1 Minisyncoccia bacterium
AGTTCTTTACAAGAAAGAGAAGTAGTATATTCTTTCACATTCACAAATTTTTTTAGAAATCTTCTAAGAGATAAAAAAGGAATAATAAAATTACCTCCTAGAAGTTTTATGAATAAATTTCATTTATTTAAAGAAGGTAGTAAAATAAGTAAAGAAGATTTATTTTCTAAAACTAAAAAAAATGAATTTTTTGATTACAAAGAATTCTTTTTGAAACAAGATCAAGGAGAAATTTCTAAACTTCTTTATTTAATTATACTAGCCAAAGATTTTGAAAATGAAAAAAGTATAGTTTTCTTTTTTCAAGACGAGGAGGAAAAAAATGAAAAAAAGAAAAAACTATATTATTTTCATTTAATTAAAGATAAAAATGGAGATAAAATAGTATTAGAAAAAGGGCTGCTATTTAGTAAAAAACCTAAAAAGTTTTTTGAAAAAGGAACCCTCATAATTTTTAGAAAGAGATTAGGTGCACAATCTCACTAACATATTAGACTCTAACAACCAATAAATCAAAAAATCTAAAAAACGTTCTAGAAATAGAGCGTTTTTTGTTTACATTAATACTTTTTTATGCTATTATATTTTAGCTTAAAAATTATCTAGAATAAAAATATGAATCAAGAATATAAAGAAATTAGAAATATTGCTATTATCGCTCACGTAGACCATGGAAAGACAACTTTGACAGACGCCCTCATGAAAGAATGTAATGTTCTTGAAGACGGAGCATCTATGGATTCAAATGATCTGGAAAGAGAAAGAGGTATTACTATTTATGCTAAAAATACTTCTGTTATTTATAAAGGTACAAAAATAAATATTCTAGATACTCCAGGGCATGCAGATTTTGGTTCAGAAGTAGAGCGCGTACTTCGTTCTATTGATTCAGTGCTACTTTTAGTAGATGCACAAGAAGGCCCAATGCCACAGACAAGATTTGTACTTAAAAAGTCTTTAGAGCTCGGTCTTAAACCAATAGTTGTAATTAATAAAATAGATAAGCCTGCAAGTGATGTGCAACGTGTGCACGATGAAGTATTTGAATTATTTTTAGAGCTTGGAGCAAATGATGAACAGCTGGACTTTACTACAGTGTATGCTATTGGTAGAGAAGGAGTAGCTATGAAAAAAATAGATGATGAAAAGAAAAATCTAGAACCTCTTCTCAATACCATTTTAGAAAAAGTGGAAAAAAGTAAAGGTGATATAAATAATCCTTTTGTAGCTCAAGTGTTTAATTTAGCATATGATAATTTTCTAGGTAGAGTTGCTGTAGCTCGTGTATATGAAGGACAAGCAAAAGTGAACGAATCTATTTTTGTAAAAGATCCTTTTACAGGGATTACTACAAGTGGAAAAATTACAAAAATTTATACTTTTATTGGAGTAAAGAAAGTGGAAACTGAATCAGCAAACGCGGGAGACATTGTGATGATTGCCGGATTTCCAAATATTTTTATTGGAGAAACATTTTTGAAAGATCAAGCGGGTGAAGGTAAGCCTGCAATTCATATTGATGAGCCAACAATCTCTCTAAACTTCTTGGTAAATGATTCACCATTTGCAGGAAAAGAAGGAAAATTTGTAACTTCTCGCCAAATACGTGACAGACTTGAAAAAGAACTTGAAATAAATGTAGGACTTAAAGTAGATTTTGATAATACAGATAAATATTTAGTTTATGGTAGAGGAGAGATGCATATTGCTGTACTTCTTGAAAATATGAGAAGAGAAGGATATGAATTACAAGTATCACAACCACAAGTAATTTTCCATGAAAAAGAAGACGGAAGCAAAGAAGAGCCATTTGAAGAAGTGGTAGTAGATGTGCCAACAGAATTTTCTGGAGTAGTTATGGAAAAGCTTGGTAGAAGAAAAGGTATGGTGCTAGACATGAGCGAAAGAGAAGGAATTACCCGTATAAAAGCAGAAGTTCCAACAAGAGGATTACTTGGATATAGGGGCGAATTTATTATCGATACCAAAGGTCTCGGAATTCTTTCTTCTAGATTTAGAAAGTTTGATAATTTTGTTGGTCCTATTCAAAGAAGACTTGTTGGGTCTATGACAAGTATGGAAAATGGTAAAGCTTTAGGATTTTCCCTTTTCAATCTGCAAGACAGGGGAACATTATATATTGGTCCAGGAGTAGAAGTTTATGCGGGACAAATTATCGGAAATACAAGTAAGGGTGAAGAAATGGTTGTAAATCCAACTAAAGGAAAGCAGCTTACAAATATGCGCGCTTCTGGAAGTGATGATGCTATTACTCTTGTACCAGCTTGGGAACTTTCAATTGAAAGAGGACTTGAAATTATGAATGAAGATGAGTATCTTGAAATCACTCCAAAAAGTGTGAGATTAAGAAAGCAAATCCTCGATGAAGGAATGAGAGCAAAAGCAAATAGAAAATAAATAAAAAAATAAACCACTCAAAAAGAGTGGTTTATTTTTATGCTACAATATATTTATAAAAAATTTTAAAAATTATGGCGCATGTACGTACAAAAAGAAAACCAAATACTAAAAATATCGGGAGAATCGTACTCTCGGTAATTCTTGTATTTGCTCTTATGGCGATATTAATGACCCTTAGTAACTTGGTAAAAGGAAAAAATTTAAATTTTAATCTTTCTAAAATTGGTGCAGTGTCTGCCGGAGCTGAAGAGGCTCCATGGGTACTTGATGGACAAGAAGTACTCTTCTCTCCAAAAGGAGATCAAATTTTTGTGCAACTTGCTGCGACTTCCGCAGAAAGAAATGAAGGCTTGTCACGAAAAGATAAATTAAAAATGTATAACCAGGATGGAAAAATTGTAACAGAAGGAATGCTTTTTGTATTTGATTATCCTCAGGTTACAAGTTTTTGGATGAAGGATATGAAGTTTGATTTAGATATGATTTGGATGGATTCTGATTTTAAAATTACTCATATTGAAAAAAATGCAAAAGCCTCTTCATATAATGCAGAAAATCCAGGCTCTTCACAATTTTTCACAAATGGAAACATTCCAGCAAAATATGTACTTGAAATAAATTCTGGTTTTGCAGATAAGATGGATTTGAAAGTAGAGGATATATTAAAGATGCAATAAAGAATATTTATTTTAATATAAAGCTTTTTCCTTTATAAAAAGGTATATATGTGTTATATTTTAATAAAATTAACTAAAAATAAATGGAAAATATAAGGAATTTCTCTATTATTGCACATATTGATCATGGAAAATCTACTTTATCAGATAGACTTTTAGAATTTACTAATACAGTTGAAAACAGAAAAATGAAAGATCAGGTTCTAGATTCAATGGAGCTAGAAATAGAAAGGGGTATTACTATTAAAATGACTCCTGTACGAATGCAGTATAAAAATTATATTTTAAATCTTATAGATACTCCCGGACATATCGATTTCTCTTATGAAGTATCTAGAAGTCTTCGTGCGGTAGAGGGAGCAATACTTTTGGTAGATGCCACACAAGGTGTACAAGCGCAAACTCTCACAACTCTTGAAATGGCGAAGTCAGCAGAATTAAAAATTATTCCAGTAATAAATAAAATTGATTCACCGATTGCGGATGTTGATGGTGTTAAAAAACAAATTATAGATTTGTTAAAAGTAGGTGAAGAAGAAATTATTTTAGTTTCTGGAAAGACAGGGCAAGGAGTAGAGACTCTTCTTGAAGAAATCATTAAAAAAGTTCCAGCTCCAAAGTTAGATATAGTAGAAAGTAAAAGTTTTAGAGCTTTAATTTTTGACTTTGAATACTCAAATCATGAAGGAGTTATTTTGTATGTTCGTGTGTTAAATGGAAATGTGAAAAGAAATGATGAATTACTTTTTATAAAATCAAAATATAGATTTTTAGTGCGAAGTGTTGGAATATTTAAACCAGAAAAAAAAGAAGAAAAAGAATTAAAAGAAGGAGAGATCGGATATATTGTGACAGGTATAAAAGAGCCTGGTGTTGCTAGAGTAGGAGACACTGTTACAACTTTTGCTCATCCACTAGCTCCATTTGCTGGATATGAAGAACCGACCCCACTTGTATTTGCTTCCATTTATCCAGAAACTCAAGATGAGTTTGATGATTTGCGTAGTAGTCTTGGTAAATTACGCCTATCAGATTCATCATTAACTTTTGAAGAAGAAGCTAGTGGAGCTCTCGGTAGAGGCTTTAGATGTGGATTTTTAGGTATGCTTCATCTTGAGATTGTAACAGAGAGATTAAGAAGAGAATTTGACCAAGAATTAATTGTGACTCAGCCATCTATTACTTATGAAGTAGAAATGAAAGATCATACTATTGAAAAAGTTTATACTCCGATACATTTTCCTGATCATGGTGCATATTTAAATGTGAAAGAGCCTTGGATACTTTTAACTATAATTGTACCAAATGATTATTTATCAAATATGATGCAACTCTTTCAAAAACATGAAGGAGAGATTATTGATATGCTTGATTGGGGAGAGGGAAGAATCAATATTCAAGTTTCAATGCCACTACGTGAATTAATGCGAAATTTTTTTGATGAACTCAAATCTGCATCAAGTGGGTATGCTTCTATCTCATACTATATGGGAGAAATGAAAGATGCAAATGTTACAAGGCTAGATGTCCTTGTAGCTGAAGAAAGAGTACCAGCATTTTCAAGAGTTGTAGCAGAGTGGCGTGCTAATGAAGAAGCTGAAGAAATAGTTGAGAAGCTTTATAAAATTCTTCCAAGAGAATTATTTCGTGTAAAGATACAAGCTGTAGTAAAAGGGAGGATTATATCTTCTAGAAGTATAGCCCCAATGAAAAAAGATGTTACTGGATATTTGTATGGAGGAGATATTACAAGAAAAATGAAATTAAGAGAAAAACAAAAAAGAGGAAAAAAGAGAATGCAAGCCGAAGGAAAGGTAAGGATTGAGCACGATACTTTTTTAGAATTAATGAAAAAATAAAAATCTCTCTAATTTAATAGAGAGATTTTTATTATGCATTTAATAATGGTATTAATAAGAATATTATCATTGATATAGCAATTAATATAGATATTATTTTATATACCCATTCTACTTTTTTTCTCTGATTACTTTTAAACATATTTTTATTTTTAATATTATAACATTTTATTAAAATAATTAAAATAATGATTTTCTTAAAGAAAAATTAATATTTTATGGTATTATTTTATATATAAAATATGAAAAAATATAAAGAAAAGTTTCTTTGGAGAAAAATTTTTTATTCAAATTTCACTATAGTTTTTATTTGCATATTTATTTTTTTTGTTTCTAAAGGAGTTTTTAAACTCTGGAATAAATATCAGCTCACAAAAGTAGATTTAGAGTTTGTAAGAAGTCAAGAAGTTCAAGCCAAGAATAAATTAGATTTAAATGAAGAAAAGCTTAAAAATATAAATAGTGAAGAAGGTAAAGAAAAGTATATAAGAGAAACTTATTCTGTGAGAAAAGAAGGTGAAGAAGTTATAGTTTTATATGATTCTACTCCGTCCACATATCAAATTCCAAAAGCAGAATCTTATTGGGAATCTTTTAAAAAATATGTTAAGAAATTATTTGATTTTTAAAATTTATGATATAATTAATTATATATAAAAATATGCAAAATAATAAAAAAATTGAAATATTTTCTACAGATACATGTCATTTTTGTATTTTAGCAAAAGAATGGTTTAAGGAAAAAGGTTTAACTTATGAAGAATATAATGTTGGCTCAGATATAGAAAAAAGAAAAGAAATGGTAGAAATGACAGGACAATTAGGGGTTCCTGTTATAAAAATAGGAGAAGATATTATAGTTGGCTTTAATCCAAATAAAATAGAAGAAATTTTATCATTGTCTGTATAAATAAATATATATATCAGAAAATAAAAGCGTAGAGAGTATGCTTTTATTTTGTTTAAAACAAGTTTTGTGTTAAAATGATATTATTATGCCGGGATAGCTCAGTTGGTAGAGCGCTTCCCTGAAGAGGAATAGGTCGCCAGTTCGAGCCTGGCTCCCGGCACCAATTATTTAAATTTATTTATTAAATCTATTAAATTTGAAGTAGCATTTTTATCTAAAAGATATAAAGTATTTTTAATATTTTGATAATCGGAAAAAATATTATTAAAATACTTTTGTAAGAAATAATAAGCTCCAAAAGCAGTAGCTAAAATTATAACCCAGTAAATATTTCTAAAAATATTTTGTATTTTTTGAGAGCGATGCATTTTCTTGATAATCTGATTATTTTCTTCTGTAAGTTCAAGAATTTTGTTTATCTTCTCTTCTTCTCTATTATAATTTTGATTTTCCATATAGTTTACTTTTTATTTAAATTAATTTTAGCATAAGAAAGTTAAAGTTTTATATTTGTG
>JBDHUS010000023.1:0-6219 GCA_039809325.1 Minisyncoccia bacterium
AGGTTCCGATCGTGAACTGGAATGGTGACAATCGCAACTTGAACGCCAACAATTGGGATGACGATTGGAATGATAAGTATCGTTTCCTTTTCGTTCGCAAATCATTATCTTTCTCTCGTAATAACCTTTATAAATTTGTTTTATGGGTTAGGTATACATATCAACAAAAATATGTTATGATACTATCAACAATATTAGGGATAGACCGAAGTGTCACTTAATTTGTTTCTTATCTCTCTTTGAGAACTCTTTTACTTCTTTATATAAAAAAGTTATAGACCGAGATGGGGCACAAAAAGTTTATGTCATCAATTTTTACGAAAATTATAAATAGAGAGCTTCCAGCTGATATTTTTTATGAAGATGAAAAATATATTTCTTTTCTTGATATAAATCCTGTCCGAGATGGACATGTGCTTGTTGTTCCTAAAAAAGAAACAGATTATATTTTTGATCTTAATGATAAAGAATACTTAGATTTGATGAATATTTCTAAAAAAATAGCATTAGAATTAGAAAATAAATTAAAAAATAAACTTGATATAAGTAGAATAGCTATAGTCGTAGAAGGTCTTCAGGTTCCGCATGTTCATGTTCATCTTATACCACTTCACTCAAATGATGGCGGACTTACAATAGGAAGAATAAATAAATTATCTTTAAATGAGGTTAGGAATATTTTATTTAGCTAAATACTTTTTTATGAATAAAAAATTAAATACTATTTTAAAGTTTATTATTATTTTATTTGCTATTTGGGGATTTTTATTAACTTCTGTATTTTTTGCTATGAAATTTGGCTTTACGAAAAGTAAAAGCTTAATTGATAATCAATCACAATATTTTAAAAATCTTTTAGATAAAGCAGAAAACGGGAATGATGAAAGAAAAGTAATTGCAGAAAAAGATTTTGAATATATAAAAAAATTAGAAGAATGGAAGGTTATTTCAGCTGGAATATTAAAAGATAAAGATATTATTGAAAAAGTGTCAAAAGAAACTGGTATTTCAGAAAGATTAATAATCGCTCCACTTGTCGCAGAGCAGCTTCGTCTTATGACTAGTGAAAGAGAGATCTTTAAAAGATATTTTCAACCTCTCGCTGTGCTTGGTACACAAACTCAGTTTAGTCTAGGTATTTATGGTATTAAAGAAGCCACAGCAAAAGAAATTGAAAGAAACTTAAAAAATCCAAATAGTCCATATTACTTGGGTGAAAAATATTCCAGGCTTTTAGATTATTCAGGAAATGGTGGAACATTACTGGTGGATGCGTGGACACTCGAGCCAGTGAAGGATAATCAAAATTCTTCTACCACACCTTCTACTTCTTTAGCTACAACCACAGAATATAGGGACACTATTTTACTTGAAGGTGATGACGCCGAGAGAGTAAAAAGATTAACCAATAGTAAAGATCACTATTATTCATATCTTTATGCTGCAATATATTTAAAACAACTTGAAACTGCTTGGAAGAATGCTGGATACGACATTTCAGACAGACCAGAAATAATATCAACTTTATATAATATAGGATTTGAAAATTCTCATCCAAATGCAGATCCAAAAGTAGGTGGTGCTATGATTAATCTGTATGGAAAGAAATATTCTTTCGGCTCCATTGTTTTTTATTTTTATTTTTCTGACGAACTTTCAATATTTTCTAAATAATTTTAATAATGTATAATATTTAAATGGAAAATATAAAAAAACAATTTCAGATTTTTGAAAATTATAAAAATGAGACAAGTAAAGATTTGATTTATTTAGATTCGGCTGCCTCATCTCTTACACCAAACTCTGTCGTAGAAAAAATGAATGAGTATTATTTTCACTATAGAAGTAATATCGATAGAGCTGCTTCATCGATTTCTCTCGCAGCTACAAATGAGTATAATGAATCAAGAAAAATTCTAGCTAAATATTTAAATTGTAGTGACGAAGATATCATATGGACAAGTGGCGCCACTCAGTCTTCTAATATGCTTTGCGATATGATAGATCTGCATGATGAAGAGTATAAATTTTTAGAAGAAGGAGATGAGATTTTGACGACGATCATGGAGCATCACTCTACACTTCTTCCACTTCAAAAGCTGGCAAAGAAAAAGAAGATGAAGTTAAAATTTATAGAGCTTGATTCATATTTTGATTTGGATTTATCGGATTTAAAAGATCTTGTCTCACCCAAGACCAAAATAGTTTCCATTACACTCGCTTCTAATGTTCTAGGGACTATAAACGATATTAAAAATATTGTAGAAGAAATTAAAAAGATAAATAAAAATGTATTTGTGATCTCTGATATGACAAGTGCCTTTGGACACATAAATATTGATATGGGTATGCTTGCTAAATATATTGATGCAGCATATTTTTCACTACACAAAGCATTTGGTCCTACTGGAGTCGGAGTATTATATTTAAAAAGAGATATTTCAAGAAAAATTACACCAAGTATCTTAGGGGGAGGTATAGTTTCTCATGTAGAAAAAAATAATTTTAGTTTAAGGAGTGATATAAAAGCATTTGAAGCAGGGACAAATAATATTGCAGGAGTGATTGGAGCAGGGGAAGCTGTGAGATTTTTATCAGAATTAAAAAATGGAGGACTAGAACACAGTCAAAGACTTGTCGAAATATTTTTGAAGAAAATAAAAGAATTAAATATTGTAAGCACTGGCGTGATGGAGGTGAAGACTTTTGCTGGAGTGAGTACGCGAAATATTGGCATAGTCTCTTTCCAAATATTTGTAAATGGTAAAGAAGTACATCCGCATGATGTCGCAGAGATATTTGCTCGCTATGATATACAAGTAAGAGCGGGACATCACTGCGCAGAGCCTCTCATGGAATATTTACATACACCGAGCGGACTCACAAGAGTATCATTTCATATCTATAACACCGAAGATGATGTGTCAAAAGTGATAGAGGCTTTGAAAGAAGTACAAAAAATTTTTGGAAAATAAAAAGCACCTGGGTGGTGCTTTTTCTCTTCAAAAAAAGTTAATTTTCTTCATTTTCTATAAAGATTTTAACTCTTTTTTCAATTGAGAATATCTTATCGACAATACTTTCTAGAAATTCCAGATCTTCCTTGACTGCTACATCTATTTTTTCCTTCCATTCTTTGGATTTTTTTAGATTATTTGATGCCTGGCGCATCTTATCGGATAAGTTGTCGATATGGTCCAATTTGGCTTCTATGACTTTTGAAACATAGGTAAAAACCAATGATTTCAGTTCGGTTTTTTGTTTATTCTCTTTCTCTTCTGTTGGCATTTTTTAAAATTTAAAGAACTAGGTAATATCACCTATTCTTCTATTATATAATACTATATCACATCTTGTCAAGTCTTTATAAAGAGATAAAATATTGTTATTTTATTGATTATGAATACTAATTCTAACGATTATCTTTACGAAGAGAATATTTTGGAGCATTTTAGGAATCCTAGGAATAAAATAGAGAGGAAAAATGCTATTTATAATGTGTGTGGAACAGGGGAAAATATTGATTGTGGAGATAGTGGAGAAATATATTTAAATATTGATGATAATGGATTTATATCAGTGAGTTGGAGTGGTAGTGGATGTGCTTTATCTCAAGCGAGTTTAAGTATGTTATCTCAAAAAATAAATGTTGGTAGATTTAAAATACAAGATTTAAGACTATGGTCTCCAGCAGTAATTTATGATTTACTCGGAGTAAAGATCTCGCAGGGTAGAGTAAATTGTGCACTTCTTTCGTATAAATGTTTAGAGAATGCTTTAAAGAAAATAAATTGTAATAAATAAAAAAAGAAGATAATTATCTTCTTTTTAATTTCCCTACTATTAATTATCTTCTAGCTTTTTCATATAAGCATAAAAAGCTTCCTGATACTTTTGATTTAATTCTGGCGATACTTCGCCAGAACCCATACATATATAACAAACTCTTTCTCCGAATCTGTTATTTATTCTACCAGCGCCATTGCATCCAGCGCAAATATCTTTTGAAGAAGAACTCGAAATAAAAACATTATTTAATAATAAAGTTTTTCTTTCTAAAGTAGAATCTTTTTTTAGCATTTTATCTAGTTTTAAGGTCAAAGAATAAAAATATCTTTATATATTATATCAAAAAATATAGTATATTGTCAAATTAAAATAAATATAATTTTAATTTAAATCTTTATTATGCTATCTTTTATTTATATATGAAATTAGAAATTAAAAATCTTAAAATAAAAATCATTGATAATCATAAGTCTATTATAGAAAATGCAAATTTTAATTTAGAAAGTGGTGAGGCTATATCAATTATAGGTGAAAATGGATCTGGAAAATCTTCTCTACTTTCTGCTATTTTCAAACATCCAAATTTTGATATTGAAGAAGGGGAGATAATTTTAGAAAAAAATAATCAAAAAATAAATATTTCAGATTTAGAGACTTTTGAAATTGCAAAGCACGGGCTTTATCTTTCACTTCAACATGTGCCAGAAATAGAAGGGGTGAATCTTTTGCAATTTTTATATAGATCTTATAAAAATATAAGTGAAGACAATGATTTGTCAGTATTAGATTTTAATAAAAATATTTTAGAATTTTGTAAGAAGTATGAAATAAGTGAAGAGTTTTTGAAAAGAGATTTAAATGTTGGATTTTCTGGAGGTGAGAAAAAGCAAGCAGAGATGCTACATCTTTTTGCTTTAAAACCAAATTTTGTATTTATGGATGAAATAGACTCCGGAGTTGATAAGGCAGCTATAAAAAAAGTTTTTAATATTATAAATGATTTGCGAAATGAAGGAACTGCTTTTTGTATTATTTCTCATAGGGATAATCTTGGAGAGCTTATAAAGATTGATAAAGTGTATGAGATGAAGGATGGTGTTTTAAAAGAAAATTAATAAAGAAAAAATAAAATTATTTTTTCTAAAATACAATCTTTAAATAAAAATATGAATCAAGAAGAAATAAAAAAAGAAGTTATAGAAAGTTTAAGAGAAGTTTCTGACCCGGAGCTTGGAATAAATATTGTAGATCTTGGACTTGTAAAAAGAATTGAAGTAGGTGAATACTTGGAAGATTTTAAAGTGTATGATTTTGTAAAAGTTGTTATGACTTTGACCAGTGTTATGTGTCCTTTTGCTGACCAAATTATTTCTCTAGTTGAAATTAAAGTTGATTCTTTAAATTATGGAGAGCCTAAAGTAGAGCTTGATTTTAGTGAGCCTTGGGAGCCGAGTGAAGATCTTCGAATGATGCTTGGAATATAAAAATAAAACTTCACATTATTGTAAAGTTTTATTTTTAATATTTTAAATTTTTAATAATTTATCTATGATTGCTTTAAAATAAGATATGTCTCTCGCACCAGAAACTTTCTGAACTATTAATTGACCACTATTATCTCTGTATAAAATCAATGTATGTGGAGTTCCTTCAAGGCCTGCTTTTATAGCATCTTCTCCATCAGCTATAAATTCATCATTATAAGTATTATTATTAAAACAATTTACAAGTTCATTTTTTTCAAAATCTTTTTTAACAAATTGCCCATTATCCTTAGCTTCATCTACAGCATATTTCGCAATATCAGGAAGTAATGTTAAATCAAGACCATTATTTGTAGGAGTAATATTATAAATTCTATTAATAAAATTAATATAAGCATTTTGACCATATAATTCACGAGTACAAAGTGAAGCATTTATCTCAGTAGGGGCTTTATCATGATAGCTTTGTGCAAAATGTCTATAGACTATACCTATTTTAGCTTTAGTATAATCATTTTTATTTAAAGAATATTCTGTTTGCAATTTTTGTATTGTATCTTCTTGAAGCATTTTACAAAATGGACATTCAAAATCTGAATATACAACCAAGGTAATATCGTTTTTATTATTACCAAGAATATATTCATTTTCTTTAAAATCCATTCCTTGGAAATATTTATCACCATTCATTATAGAGTCTAAAGCTGAAGTTTTTGTATTACTATTACCTTTATTTATTAAAGCATAGGCCACAATTCCAGCTGAAATAATAATTGCTGCTGCGAGTATAGCAACGGCAATTTGGTTTTTTAAAAAATTTTGTGTATTTTTCATATAGTTTAAAATATAACATTAATTTTAATATTATAACATAATTTTATTTTTATACTTTAAAATATGATAAAATATATATAAACAAATATATGATTCATTTTATTTTAAGTTT
>JBDHUS010000024.1:0-5822 GCA_039809325.1 Minisyncoccia bacterium
TAATTGCCCAGGTGGCGGAATTGGTATACGCGCTAGTCTTAGGAACTAGTGGAGAAATCCTTGGAGGTTCAAGTCCTCTCCTGGGCACCAGAATGGAACTAATCGGTTGAGAACCGACGGCGGATCGGGCGGCGCAAAGCGCCGCCCACGCTGTTTCGCCTGATTTTCCAAACGAATTTGGTGCGCCGCCTTCCTGCCCGCCCGAAGCCGGAAGGCGAAGGAGGGCGGCGGCGCGCAATCTTTTTTCGCCAAGAAAGAGGTGCGAACCAAAGATTTCTTTGGCAACAACCTTTTTCTCAAAAAGGTTGTTATCAGAAGCAATTTTGTCCAAATTTTGAGCGTCTTTTAGCCAGTTTTGGAAAGGTGCGAGCCAATCATTCTGCTTGTGTGCAAAGTTGGTGATTTCTTCTTGGAGCGACTTCTTTGCGGAAAGGAGTTTGGCTTTTTGATTGCGATAATCTTGCTCATCAACGACTTGGTCTAAATAGCCATTAAGAAGTCGCTCCAACTTTTCCGAAATTTCGGATATTCTCGTTTCTTTTTCTTTCACACAAGCAGTCAAAGACTGGGCGGAGTTTTTGTGGTCTTCCAACGCCATGCGGTTTAATTCCTCCGCCCAGTCTTTGGGCAAAGAAACTTTTTGTATTAGGGATGATAACTGTTTATCTACTTCTTCGGAACGAAGCGACATCTCGGGGCATTTGATAGTTTTAGATTTCTTAGTGCAACGATAATATACATAGTGGTGAATATTGCCGTTTTTCTGTCGCTTCGTTTTGTTCTCGGCAGTTATCATCATTCCGCAAGAAGCGCAGGAAATGAGTCCGCAGAAAGGTTGCGGTTCATTTTGCGGTTTTCTTTCAGGTTGACCTCTTTTCTTCAACACTTCCTGTGCTTCATCAAAAAGTTTCTTTGAAATGATTGGCTCGTGTTTGCCTTCGTGGATTTCACCGCCATATTTAAACAAACCGATGTAAAATGGATTGGAGAGAATAAAAGACGCTTTGGTTTTTGATATTCTCTTTCCGGTTCGAGTAGTAACGCCAGACTTCGCCAAAAACTCGGCGATATCCTCTAATCTTTGATTGCCTTTCACATATCGCTCAAAAGCCAAGCGCACAATTTTGGATTTCTTTTTCTCAACAATGATTGTTTTTGTTCGCGAATCATTGAGATACCCAACAGGCGCTTGGCTTGGGAATATACCCATTCTCACTTTTTGGCGAAGTCCGCGTTTAACATTTTCCGAAAGAGAATCTACATAGTATTTGCTTTGGCCGAAAGCCATGTTGAGCATGAATTTACCCTGCGGTGTGTTATCACACCAAAATGTTGGAAATTTTAAGCTCGCAAGTTTTCCTGTGTCGAGGAGATAAATAATTCGTCCGCCATCCACCGAATTGCGGGCTAGGCGATCGGGGTTCCATGCGAGGATATTCCCGCCAAACTTTTCAATCTCATTCATCATTTTATTAAACAACGGGCGACCTGGAATTTTCGCAGATTGTTTTTCCACCACTTCGGCGGAAATGTCTAAGTTATTTTCTCGCGCATAAGCCCGCAATTCGGTGAGTTGAGCTTCAATACTCAAAACCTGCTTATCCTCGACATCAGTTGACTTGCGAGCATATAAAAAGAATTTTTGCATTGATAAATTTTGCATGGTGTTTATGTAAAAAATTAAAACTCAAATGGCCGTCCTCGGTGAGCTCAACCAAAGAAGACTTTGATTGTCCGAAGACGGCCATTAGAAAAAGTCTTCTGTTCAGTTGAGCTCAATTACATTATAGCAAAAATTCTTTTTGTAAAGCAAATACTATATCAAAATTGTTTCTGATTTCGCACCTCCTCCTTGGCGAAAAAAGATTGCGCGCCGCCGCCCTCCTTCGCCTTCCGGCTTCGGGCGGGCAGGAAGGCGGCGCACCAAATTCGTTTGGAAAATCAGGCGAAACAGCGTGGGCGGCGCTTTGCGCCGCCCGATCCGCCGTCGGTTCTCAACCGATTAGTTCCATTCTGGTGTCCCTATTTTACCAAACTCGCACCTATTTTCAAAATCGGTGAATGAATTGGTTCCGCCGCCGCCTTCGGCGGCGGAGCAATGGGCTTCAACGCGGACTCGGTTTTGCGAAAACTATTTTGGGGAGGAAAAGGATTTCGCAAAACCTCGGCTGATTTCTCGCCCGCCCGCAGGAGGGGTTTGGGGAGGAATGCGGGCGGGCCTTTCGTTTCGGATTTTTTGGGCTTTCAAAAACTTAAAAAACATGATAAGATAACAATAATTATGGAACTCGTGCAGGATTTCAAAAAGATAAGTAAAAAAGATGTTTCTCTTGCTGGAGGTAAGGGGGCATCGCTTGGAGAAATGACGGGGGCGGGAATATCGGTGCCGCCTGGTTTTGTAATTCTCTCATCTGTTTTTGAAAAATTTTTGGAAGAAACGGATTTGAACGTAGAAATTGATTCGGTTTTAGATTCAGTCAATCATAAAGAAATGCATACCATCGAAAATGCTTCAGAGAAAATACAGGCACTTATTCTGCAAGCAAAAATGCCACAAAATATTGCGATTGAAATCGAAAAATTTTTCAAAAACCTTAACTCAAAATATGTCGCGGTGCGATCTTCGGCTACTGCCGAGGATTCGGCAAGCGCGGCATGGGCGGGTCAACTTGAAAGCTACCTTAATACCACCGAAAAAAATCTACTTGAAAATGTAAAAAAATGTTGGGCTTCGTTATTCACACCACGCGCTATTTTCTACCGATTCGAAAAAGATTTACATAAACAGAAAATATCTGTCGCGGTTGTTGTCCAAAAAATGGTTGAGAGTGAAAAATCTGGCATTGCTTTTTCTGTTCATCCGGTAACGCAAGACAGAAACCAGCTAATCATTGAAGCTGGTTTTGGACTCGGTGAAGCAATAGTTTCCGGTCAAATCACACCGGATAGTTATGTTGTTGGAAAAGAGCCAAGAAGGATTATTGATAAAAACGTTCAAACTCAATCAAAAGGGTTTTATCGCGCCAAAAACGGAGGAAACGAGTGGTTGGAAATTCCGAAAGAAAAAGGAGAAAAACAAGTTTTAACAGATGAGGAAATCTTAGAACTCTCGGAACTTATCTTAGATATCGAAAATCACTATGGTTTTCCTTGCGATATTGAGTGGGCTTTTGAGAATGGGAGATTTTATATTACACAAAGTCGTCCCATTACCACTTTAGATTTTAAAGATATAAGAGACGAGATTATCGAGGAGTTTGCTAAAACCAAATGGCACTTTATACACAAGCGAACCAGATCGCCGTTATATACCTCTCTTCTTTGGGAAGGAGTGCATTTTAAAACAAAAACAAATATTCCTTTTGATCACAGCGTGGAAAAAGTAATTTACCGCGACGCTGAGTTGGCTATTGATGAATTAAGTTGGGAAAAACTTAGAGAACGCGTTATTAATTTTACCAAGAATAATCCTGAAGTTTTATCCGCATTATTGCGTGATAATTACAAAATCAATGATGAGGTAGAAAAATTTGCACTAAAAACACAAAAACAAACTTGGTCCTCAAAAAACTTACATAATTTCTGGGTTAAATATCGAAACCTTATGCATCGTTTCGGTGCTTATGTTATTTTACCGCTTTTTATTGAAGCAGATTTAGAAAAAGAATTAAAAAGTGCAGTGATTGAAAAATATAACACACGGGCAGAAGAAATTTATCAAATTTTAACTACTCCAATAAAATCCGGTGCTACACAAGAAGAAGAATTAAGTTTGCTAAAACTTGCGATGCTAAAAAACAGCAACAAACTTAAGAATGAAGACATTGATATTTATTTAGAAAAATTTTCATGGATTGCCAATAATGCATTTGATGGCAAATTTATGACAAAAGAAGTACTTGAAGAAAGAATCAAGTTGGCTTCAGAAAATAAGCCAGAAATGCATTTCAATAGTTATGCTGGAAAAATAGAAAATCATAAACAAGTATTTGAAAAATATTACAAAGATTTCTCAAATAATTTGAGAATCCAAGGGGTAATTAATGTTCTACAGGAATCAATCTTTTTTCGATCATGGCGAACCGAAAGATATTACCGAAATGCTTATTTCATGAGAGATGTATTCGCTAAGACAGCCGACCTTTTAAATCTTAAAAATAACGATATTTTTTATTTGACCATAAATGAAATCATTGAATCATTAAAAAACAATACACTTCCAGCTGACATCGTAATATCAGAGCGTAAAATTAGCTATGTGTGCTTTGCTATTAATAATAAGGTTTTTGTATACTCTGGCGAAAAAGCAAAATTAGCCAAGCAAAAAATTCAGGTACAAGAAATTTCAAAAAATACTGAGGAAATCAAAGGCCAAACAGCCTATCCGGGCAGAGTTAATGGGATTGTATCCACTGTTATTTCCAAAGACGACCTTAAAAATGTCAAAGATGGGTCTATATTAGTTTCTCCTTCAACCACAATTGATTATGTGCCCATTCTTAAAAAAGTTATTGCAATTGTCACCGAAGAAGGCGGAGTATTGAGTCATGCTTCCGTAATTTCTCGTGAGCTTCATATTCCTTGTGTTATAGGCACAAAAAATGCTACTCAGGTTTTGAAAGACGGTGATTTAGTTGAAGTTGATGCTAACAGTGGAATGGTGAAGATTATAGAAAGAGCTAAATAATATGAGCACAGAAAAATTCCAACCCGAAAATAAAGAAGGTAGGGAGCAAATAACATCAACGATTGATTTGCGGTTTTTTCGCCACGCAGAAAAAGAGTCTGATAAAAATAAATCGGACAAGGAAATAGAATTGACTGAAACCGGTAGAAAACAAGCAGTTGAGAAATCAGAAGATAAAGATATTTCTCAAGCAGTGGCTTTTGGAAGTAAGAGAAAAAGAACTCAACAAACAGCCGGATTAGTAATGGGCGGACGGTTAGACGAAATAACCGGCAACGAAAGCATAGATGAGTTAAAAGAAAAACTAAACAAAGAACTCAAAATTGGAAGCAAGATCGGAGTTGATAAAAGGTTGGATTTTGATATTGATTTTTCCACTGGTTTTGGCAAGAAAGCGCTTGAAGCAGTGAAAAATGGAGAATATTTGAAATTTTTGGTTGAACAAAGTGATATGCTTGCCGAATCGTACAAAGACACTGCCACAGAAACATATAGCGGTATGGCGGGACGAGTTGCTGAAATAGTAAAAAAATATTTCGCTATTGCTCCGCGTTGGGATAAGTTGGCGCAAGACAAGGACAAAAACTATAAGGACACGCTCAAGCGCTTTCTTGGTACACACCAAGGGATTGGAGAATCGTTTTTGGCAAAAATTATTGAGCAGACGAAAGGTAAAGCTGAACGAGACGCTTTTGTGTCCGCTCTTGGCAATCAAGGGTTTGATTTCGCTGAAGGGTTTGATGTAAAAATAGAAACTATTGATGACAAAACTCAAAACATCCATGTTTCGTTCAAAAAAGAAAAAGACGGACAAGTTATTTTTGAATATGACGAAATCGTGCCAGAAGAAGTAATTGAAAGTTTTATTCCCATAACGGAAACAGAGGAAGAATAATTTTTGAAAGCCCAAAAAATCCGAAACGAAAGGCCCGCCCGCATTCCTCCCCAAACCCCTCCTGCGGGCGGGCGAGAAATCAGCCGAGGTTTTGCGAAATCCTTTTCCTCCCCAAAATAGTTTTCGCAAAACCGAGTCCGCGTTGAAGCCCATTGCTCCGCCGCCGAAGGCGGCGGCGGAACCAATTCATTCACCGATTTTGAAAATAGGTGCGAGTTTGGTAAAATAGGGACACAATAA
>JBDHUS010000025.1:0-4455 GCA_039809325.1 Minisyncoccia bacterium
ATCTAACTCGTGAAAATATACCTCACTCTATTTTGAATGCTAAAAATCACGAAAGAGAAGGAGAAATTATAGCTGCTGCAGGAAAGAAAAGAGCCGTAACAATAGCTACAAATATGGCAGGAAGAGGAGTTGATATTAAGCTTGGCGGCCCAAATCCTACAGAAGCTGAAAAAGAAGAGATTAATAATCTCGGAGGGCTTTTTGTTATTGGTACTGAAAGACATGAAGCAAGAAGAATAGATAATCAGCTAAGAGGTCGTTCAGGAAGACAAGGAGATAATGGGGCAACACAATTTTTTGTATCTTTAGAAGATGATTTGATGAGAGTTTTTGGAGGTTCTCCAGTAAAAGATATGATGAATAAATTTGGTATACCAGAAGACACACCTATTAAATCTAGCATGGTATCAAAAGTTTTAGAAGGTGCGCAAGAAAAAATTGAAGGATTTCATTTTGATGCAAGAAAACACACTCTTCAATATGATGATGTATTAAATCATCAAAGACAAACGATATATGAAAGAAGGAGAAAAGTTTTATTTGGAGATAAAGAAGAAATAAATAAAATATTATTAGAATTATATGAAGTAAAAAATAGTTTAAGAGAATTTATAGAAGACAGAATAAAAAAATATGGAGAAGATATCGTATATGATGTTTTAAAGACTATATATTTACAAATAACAGATCAACATTTTATGGCTCATTTAGAACATATGGATAGTATTCGTCAATCTGTTAATTTAAGAGCATATGGACAAAGAGATCCTTTGGTTGAATATAAAAAGGAAGCACTTTTAACATATAAAGCAATGCAAGAAAAAATAAAAGAAGAATTTTATAATTTTATAATTCACATAGATAATGTTATAGCAAATATAGAAGCTCAAAAAATAATTTCTAATTCTCAATTAAAAAATAAAACATTTACAGAAAATAAAAATGAAAATAGTGGAGAAGATATAAAGAAAAAAGTTGGAAGGAATGATCCTTGTCCTTGTGGAAGTGGTAATAAGGTTAAAAAATGTACTTGTGTGGAATATGAGTATTTAAGAAAATAAAATTTGTTAAAATATATATAACATGAAAGATTATATTAAAAAAATAATTGTAAAAATAATAACTTGGCAAGCTCGGTTTTTATTAAGAAGATATAATCCAAAAATAATAGCTGTTACAGGTAATTTAGGAAAAACTTCTACAAAAGATTTCATTTTTTTAGCACTCGAGAAGAATCTTATAAATGAAAAAAAGGAGACAATAGTTTTAGCAAGTAAGAAAAGTATGAATAGTGACTTAGGAGTACCGCTTACTATTCTAAGACTAGAAACAGGATGGAATAATCCTTTTTTATGGCTTAAGATTATGATTAAAGGTTTTATTAGAATGTTTGATTATTTTCCTTATAAATATTTAATTTTAGAGGTCGGAGCAGATAGTCCAAATGATATTAAAAAAATTTCAGAATATATAAAGCCAGATATAGTAGTGCTAACAGCTTTTGCAGAAACACCAGTACATATAGAATTTTTTGATAATAAAAGAGAAAATTTAATAAGAGAAAAGAAATATTTAATTGAAAGTTTGAAAGAGGGTGGAGTTTTTATTTATAATTTGGATGATAAAGATTGTGTTAATATAGCAAATGAACTTAAAGATAAAAATATTATATTAAAGTCTTTTTCTGTTAAAAATATAGATGCAAATATATATGCTGGAGATATAAATATTAATTATGAGGATATTAATAATTCTATAAACAAAATAACAGGAATGACCTCTTATACAAAATTAAAAGATAAAGAAGAATTTAAAATAGATTTACACGGTATTTTAGGAGAGGCCGTATTTTATACATTATTGCCAAGTCTGCTTATAGCAGATGTTTTAGATATAGATATAAATAAAGCCATAAAAAATATAGAAAGTGGAGAGAGAACAAAAGGCAGAATGAGAATTCTTTCAGGTATTTATAATACAACCATTATAGATGATACTTATAATTCTTCACCAAAAGCTCTAAAAAATGGTATTTCAATAATGAAAGATATTAGAACTAAAAATAAAAAAATCTTTGTTTTAGGTGATATGCTTGAGCTTGGAGATTTTACAAGAAGTGAGCATGAGGAGATAGGGAAAATACTTGTCTCCGTAGCAGATATATTAATCGTAAGTGGAATAAGAGCCAAAATAATAGCAGAATCTGCTATGAATAATGGAATGGATAGAAACAATGTTTTTATAACAAATGGTAGTTTAGAGGCAGGTAGGGAGATTCTGTCTATAATAGAGAAAGAAGTAGAAAATGATTATAAAGAAGGAAAAAATGAAAAAGAAGTGGGGGGAGATATTATATTCGTGAAAGGTTCTCAAGGAGCGAGAATGGAAAGGGTAGTAAGTATGATTGTAGATAAAAAAATACATAATATAAATAAAGATTTAGTTAGACAAGAAAAAAGTTGGAAATTGAGGTAAAAATAAATATATTATATATTAATATAAGAATAATATGAATACAAAAGAGAGTAAAAATAAAAAAGAAAATGAAATTAAAAAAGGAAAAGAAGGCCTAGAGAATTTAAGTAGAAGGAATTTCTTGAAGAAGATGGCAGTAATTCTTGCAGGAGTTAGTGTTTTAGGAGTAACGACTAGGAAATTATTAAAAAATAAAAATGAAACGGGAGATGATAATGAAAAAAAGTATAATAATGAGCGAAAAGAAATAAGCTGGCAAGAGTATAAGAAGATTAAGCCAAAATTAGAATTTCACTTTAAAGAAATATACAAAGATTTAAATATAGAAGGATTACAGATGCTTGGGACAGTTGGAAAGTACGGCACTGATACAACAGAAGGAAAAGTTTTAAGAACTCTTAGATTTAAAAATGTAGCTAATGCTGTAGAATATAAATATAATTTACCTAAAAATTTGATTTTAGCTATGGTTATGCAAGAAACTACAGGAGCAGATCTTCTTCCTAATGCAAAAGATGATGGTGGTTTTGGTCTTTGTCATATGCAAGGATCTATCGCTAAGGAATTTAATTTAAAAACTTTTGATAATTGTAAGGAGTTAAAGTGTAATAAAGGTCATGCAAAAAAATTAAGAGAAATTATAGAGAAAAATAAATATAATAGAAAGCTCATATATGATAAAGATGATAGATTACATCCTATATTTAATCTTGATGCGGTAGGTAGAATGCTCTCCTCATATATGTCAGGAAAAAGATTAAAAGGAAAATTATCAAATTTAGACCCATTGCAAACAGCTTTAGCTAGATATGCAGGAGCAGTAAATTATAAAAAATATTCTCAAAATATATTTATAAATATGAAGCTTTTTAAAAGTAAAGAAGAAATACAGAAAATAAAAGATATTTTTAATAAACAAAATCCTAATTTAAAGATTAATGGAGAGAAAGCAGATTTTGATACATATGTAGAGGAATCAATGAAGCAGAATTTAAATTATGGTTTAGAATCTTATAAAGAAGGACAAATATATTTGCCTAAATTCTCTAATCAAATACTTAAAAAATATAAAGATTATATAGAAGATTAGATTTTGTGACCTTACGGGGAATCGAACCCCGGTTTTATCCGTGAGAGGGATATGTCCTAGCCGCTAGACGATAAGGCCAATATTTTTATACATTTAAATTTTAGCACATTTTTGCTATTTTAGCAAAAAAGCTTGATAAATAAGGGTTTTTTATAATATAAATTTGACATCTTAACATTTTATATGTAAAGTCCTTGACTTTTTTGTTGTTGTTTGCTAAGATATAAGTATTGAGCGATAAGCTCATTTTTTGTTTCTTAAATACAGTTATGAGAAGTTGGCGGAGCTTAACCGCAATATTATGATAGGATATATAAAAAATACTCTACTCGTAATAGCATTTATTCCATTACTTGCTATGTCGGCTATAGAGTTAAATACAGTTCCTGATGTACAAATAAGTGATAACAACGCTATGAGTACTAAGGAAATATCTGAAGATAGTATAGAAAAGACTATTAATGTAGAAAGACTGGAAAAAGCATTAAAGATTAATACTTATTTCTATGAAAGATCTATGCCTCTTGCGGGACACGGTATGCAATTTGTACTTATAGCTGAAAAATATGGTCTTCCATATAATTTCCTACCAGCTATTGCTATTCGTGAATCATCAGGTGGAAAAAGAGATATGAATAATAATCCTTTTGGATGGGGTTCTGCTAAGATAGAATTTGCGCATTATGATGAAGCTATAGAAGTAGTAGGTAAAAATCTTGGAGGAGGTAATCCTAAAACAGCTTCATATTATGGTGGTAAAACAGTTAAACAAAAACTATATTTTTATAATGGTACTGTTATAAAAGGATATGAAGATGAAGTGATTGCTATTATGAAAAAGATAGATTCTACAAAAATAGAAAAAGAAACAGAATTAGCTTATAAATAAT
>JBDHUS010000026.1:0-4234 GCA_039809325.1 Minisyncoccia bacterium
TATTAACATATTTATATGAAATATGAAATATGCTATATTTTTAATATTGCTCTCGTAGTTAAATGGATATAACTCCTCCGTCCTAAGGAGGGTTTGCGGGTTCGATTCCTGCCGAGAGCACCTTAAACGAACTAAATGGTTTTGAAGAAGACAAGGAGTGGGCGTTGCGAAGCAACGCCCACACTGTTTCGCCCGTTTTCGCCAAAGAATTCAAAGAATGTTGGGTTGCACCGCCTAGGGCGGTGCGCACTGTTTTTTCGCCAAGAAGCAGGTTCGAGCCAAAGATTTCTTTGGCTACGACCTTTTTTGCAAAAAGGTCGGTATCAAATGCGATTTTATCCAATTCCTGTGCGACTTTTACCCAGTTTTGGAAAGGTTCGAGCCAATCATTTTGCTTGTGTGAAAGAGATGTCATTTCTTCCTCAAGCGACTTCTTTTGCAAAAGTAATTTTCCTTTTTCAGAACGATAGATTTCTTTTTCAATATCTTGGTCAAGATAACCTGTGAGAAGTCGCTCTAGTTTGATTTTTATATTTTGTATTTTTTCTTCTTTTTCTTTCACACAAGCAGTCAAAGACTGGGCGGAGTTTTTGTGATCTTTTTCTGCCATTTTCAATAATTCTTCCGCCCAGTCTTTGGGCAAAGAAACTTTTTGAATTAAGAATGATAACTGATTATCTAATTCCTCTTGGCGAATACAAGGTTCTTCACATTTAACAGATTTATTTTTCTTGGTGCAGTGATAATAAATATACTCGTGAACATTTCCATTTTTCTGTTTCTTAACCTTGTATTCGCCAGTTATCATCATTCCACATGAAGCACAGGAAATGAGTCCGCAAAAAGGTTGTGGTTCATTTTTAGGTTTTCGTTCAGGTTTACCACGCTTTTTCAACATTTCCTGTGCTTCGTCAAAAAGTTTCTTTGAAATGATTGGCTCGTGCTTTCCTTCGTGAAGTTCACCGCCATATCTAAATAATCCAGTATAAAAAGGATTTGATAAAATTGAAGTCGCACGGGATTTGTGGATTATGTTTCCTCTTTTTGAAATGATATTTTTCTTCGCCAAAAAGTTTGCGATGTCTTCTAGTCGTTGATTTCCTTTTACATATAGCTCAAACGCTTGCTTGATAACTTTTGCTTTCTTTTTATCAACCACAACACTTTTTATCCTAGAATCATTTATGTAACCAACAGGAGCAAGCGTTGGATATTCTCCATTTCTAACTTTTTGGCGAAGTCCTCGTTTCGTATTTTCGGAAAGAGAATCCACATAATATTTGCTTTGCCCGAAAGCCATATTTAACATAAATTTCCCTTGTGAAGTGTTATCACACCAGAATGTGGGAAATTTTAGGCTCGCAAGTTTTCCTGTATCGAGGAGATAAATAATTCTGCCTCCGTCCACCGAATTGCGGGCAAGACGATCGGGGTTCCATGCGAGAATGTTTCCGCCGAATTTTTCAATCTCATCTAGCATTTTATTAAACAACGGACGACCAATATATTTCGCAGATTGTTTTTCCACCACTTCGGCGGAAATGATAATATCCTCTCGCTTGGCATACTCCCGCAATTCGGTGAGTTGCGCTTCAATACTTAACACTTGCTTATCCTCGACATCTGTACTCTTGCGAGCATACAAAAAGAATTTTTGCATATATTTTTTCTTAAAGCAGAAATGGTTATGCTAGGCTCACAATCTCGACGTAAATCAAAATCGTTCTAGCATAACCATTTCTGCTGATTTACTAATAATGTTGTGAGCATATCCAGTATACCAAAAAATATTTTCAAATAAAAATTCTTTTTGTATTTCGGACAAAGCAAATAGAGAAAATTGTATTTGATGCGAACCTCCTCCTCGGCGAAAAAACAGTGCGCACCGCCCTAGGCGGTGCAACCCAACATTCTTTGAATTCTTTGGCGAAAACGGGCGAAACAGTGTGGGCGTTGCTTCGCAACGCCCACTCCTTGTCTTCTTCAAAACCATTTAGTTCGTTTAAGGTGTGGTTATACAACTCCGCTCGAACCTACTTCATGAAAAACGTATAGCGGACTCGGTTTTGCGAAGCAATTTTCTGGGGACACGGATTCGCAAAACCTCGGCTGATTTTCGGGCTGGGGTTTTGGGCTTCCGCCCGCAGGAGGGGTCTGGGGAGGAATGCGGGCGGTCAAAAAACATTTATCTTTTGCTCGTGAAATGATAAAATTGGAATAATGAACACGAACATCTACATTGACGGTAACAATCTCTATCGAGCCGCAAAAGAACTTGGCTTCACCATCAACTACAAAAAGTTTCGCGGGTGGTTGCGTCAAAAATACAATCCTAAAAATGTTTTCTTGTTCATTGGTTTAATTCCAGACAGAACAAGTTTTTACCAACTCTTGCAAGAAGCTGGCTTTATATTGGTTTTCAAACAAACCATTTCTGTCGAAGGAAATGTTAAAGGAAACTGTGATGCGGAATTAGTTTTGAAAGCAGTGTCAGATTTTTATACTAAAAACACTGATTCATTTATTCTTGTGACTGGTGACGGAGATTTCGGTTGTCTTGTAGAATTTTTGCAAGAAAACAAAGTACTAGATCGAGTGCTTGCTCCAGATGAAAAGAAGTGTTCATTTCTAATTCGTAACAAGAATTGTGAAATCACTTTTCTAAACGACCACTATCACAAGTTTTCCAATTAACTTATTCAGCAAAAAGAAAAAGCCCCCAGCAAGGACGTATCCATGCAAGGGTCTTTTTCATAGTGACAAGGTCAGTATAACAAATTGAGAAAAAGTGTCAAATTTTGTTTAACTCTATTCTTTCTGTTATTTCTTAATTTTAACCAAAAATGGAAGATCGTTAATTTGTTTATATGGCCAAGTAGCAACACATCTACCAGCATCAGAATGATATGACAGTGTCTGAGGATAAGGATTAGAAGAATTAGGATTTGGTTCCCAAACTGTTCCAATGGCATTTAAACCTAGATGTTCCGTTCGATGGTCACCAGATTCAATCTGTGGATAGTAATCTCTTACAAATTGTATAAGCTCGGCACCAGTTAGTGGCTCGACACCTAGTTCTTTCATTTTCTTCAACAGGTTGTCATACCCATATACTCCCTTCATATCCAGTATCAACACATTTTCTTTTTTCTCAGATGGCACTTCGTACGGCATATTTTGAAGATGTATAAATATTCTATTTTTATTATGTTTTCGCAATTCAAGACTATCAGGAACACCATCATCTATATTTTCAATACTTTTTAGTGCTTCTTCCTGGGATAATGGTTTAATTTCTAACTCTTGAAATATTCTGTTTTCAAGTAATTTTACGTACCCTGTTTTCTCTAGATTTTCCCAGAATTTTAATTGTTCAACATCTCCTTTTTCTCGTAATTCTTTTTTTACTCTATTAAATTCATACTCTAATGTAGCTTGATCGAGCTTTTTAATGCTTTCCCATTTCTCTTCTTCCAGAGATTGCATTTTCTCATTTGAATTTTTCAAACGAACTTTATCAAGGTAAGGTTCTTGTAAAATCTTTCGCTCTTCATTATGAACTTCTTTTGCTTCTTGGTAACGAATTGTTGAACTTTCTTGTTGTAGGATTTCCTGTGCTTTCTCAGGATCATTTTTCCGAATGTCCTTTAAATCCTTCGCGAGGTTGTCGCGGTATTCTTTGTGATTAAAATTTGGTTTTTCCATAAAATTTTAGCGGGTCTTAATATCTGGTTCTAGGATAACAAAAAGCTCCTAGCCAAATCTGGTAATCTTTCGACTACCTACAAACCTTTCGATTTGTAGCCCTCTAAAGCAAAACTCTGACTAGGAGTTCTTTATGCTTTAGCGGGACACTATGACCATACCGTCTGTTCGTGAGAACAAAACGGGTTAGGTCGCTATTAAACTGTAACTGCATTATATCATTTTTTTTTGCAATTCCTAGCCCCCGCCCGCATTCCTCCCCAGACCCCTCCTGCGGGCGGAAGCCCAAAACCCCAGCCCGAAAATCAGCCGAGGTTTTGCGAATCCGTGTCCCCAGAAAATTGCTTCGCAAAACCGAGTCCGCTATACGTTTTTCATGAAGTAGGTTCGAGCGGAGTTGTATAACCACACAAATATAAAACTTTAACTTTCTTATGCTAAAATTAATTTAAATAAAAAGTAAACTATATGGAAAATCAAAATTATAATAGAGAAGAAGAGAAGATAAACAAAATTCTTGAACTTACAG
>JBDHUS010000027.1:0-4077 GCA_039809325.1 Minisyncoccia bacterium
AGACAGACCGGAATCCTTGAAAAACAAGGATTTTCTGTTTTTTAGTTATAGACCTAGGTGATTCATAAAAAATAACAATCATTATTTTTCAATAACTTTTTTAGTTCAAGTCTAGTCTTATTCTTTATTATTAAGCTTTAGATTCTAAAGTTACTTTTCTATCCTTTAAGATCAGTCTATTTTTCAAGTTCTTTAATAGTTCTCTCTTTTCGAAAATATCTCCTTCTTTTAATAAATATTTTGCAAATTCTTTTGGAGATATCTCTGGTAAGTTCTCTTTATTTTTTAATAAAAATAGATTTCTTCTCACTTTATTATAGTTTTCAATTTCTTTATCAATCAACTTCTTAGCTCCGAGTTGGTCTAGATCTATATCATCTATTAATTTCTCAAGTTGTTTTAATAAATCTTCTTCTTTTAAAAATGTATTAGTACATTTTTCATCTTTTGCTCTTGTGCAAGAGTAATAAGTATATGATCTTATTTCTCCAGTTGAAAGTTTTTTAAATTTTTCTTGAGCTGTTATTCCGGATCCACAACATCCACAGATTATAAGTTTTGTAAAAGAAAATTCTTTTAAATTATTTCTTTTAGTAGTAGTTTCTTCTTTTAATCTTTGTTGAACTGTATCAAATAGCTCTTTTGTAATAAGTGGAGTATGTTTACCTTGATACCACTTATTTGATTTTCTTGGATATTCAAATGTTCCATAGTAAAAGTGATTACGAAGTAGTAAATATAGATTACTTAGACTAAGAGGTCTACCAAATTTAGTTTCAAATTTTATCTCATTGTTTAGCCATTCAGATACTTTTCTTCCACTATATCCTTCATAAGCTATTAGCTCAAACATTTTCTTTACTATATATCCTCGCTCTGGGTCTACTATAACTTGGCACTCTTTTCCATAAATCTTTTGATTTAGATATCCTGTAGGAGCTAGAGCAGGCCAAAGACCCATCTCACATCTTGCTCTTAGTCCTCGCTTTACATTTATTACCTTATTATCATTTTCAAGTTTTGCTTGTGAGCCAAGTATCATTAGTAAGAACTTTTCATTTGGGTTATTATTAGAAAATCTTTGTGAGAAAGTCCTAATGTCTAATAGTAGTCCTTGATCCATTAGATCTACTACTTTACCTAAATCTCCTGCATTACGACTAATCCTATCAGCATTCCATGTGAGTATTCCATTATACTTTCCTTCTTTTATATCTTCTATAATTTGATTAAATACTTCTCTTTTACCAGTCTCTTTTGCAGAATGAGATTCTTTTTTTATTTCTATAATTTCAAGTTTTTCTCTTATAGCTAATCCCATCATTTCTCTGATTTGTGATTCTATAGATAAAGCTTGAGCTTCATCTGCTTCCATACTTTTCCTGGCATAAAGACAATATTTCACCTTTACCTCATCAGAGTCATTTGTAGCGGTTTCCATACTTTTATATACATATTAATGACAGAATGCAGAGAGATAGTCTAGGGTGATCTTAGCAGAATCTTAGCAATATATTTAATATTTTTATATGTTATAATCAGTATATATTACAAACATATGTCAGATTTTGATTTCATAAATAAAATAAAAGGTTCAAATTCTATTTCCGCTATTATAGGTGAAAAAGATAAACTTATTGGAGTGGAAGATGAACTGCTACATGGAAAGTTTTTACAAATATCTAAGCTAGAAGACATCAAAGAGTTATTAATTAACAATGATATATTTGTATCACTATTTAAATGTAATGAGAAGGAAATCGTTGAATGGTATGATGTCGCATTAGGATACGCTTCTGGACAGATATATATATCTGACTCTAACATTAGAATAAATCCTGTATCAAATAAAAAGAGAATAGTTTATCTAATATCTACTGAGCAATCAGAAAAGTATCCAAATCTTTTAAAGGTTGTAGGAATGACTCTAAACATATAATTATAAATTTATGACAACACAAGAAAAGATAACAAACGAAAATTTTAGAGAAATAAAGAAAGTAAATATTGCGGGTATAGAATTACCTGAAGCACTTGATAAGTCTACCGCACCAAAAAAAGAAGCTTTCTTAGATTATATAGATGATGATTTTGCATTAGAAATGAAAAAGAAAGTGGCTACTGCATGGCTTATGGATGAGCCAGTTCTTTTGGAAGGAGGTACTTCTTTAGGTAAGACGAGAACTATTTTAAAAATGTGTAGTGAGCTTGGATATGAGCAACATAAATTAGTTTTAAGTAGAGAAACAGATAGAATAGAAATCTTGGGTTCTCCTACAGTAAATCCTAATTATGGAGACAAGAAAGAAGATGGAGAAACTGATGATAGG
Organism: Minisyncoccia bacterium; assembly: GCA_039809325.1. Taxonomy (GTDB): domain Bacteria; phylum Patescibacteriota; class Minisyncoccia; order Phycocordibacterales; family UBA5272; genus UBA5272. The sequence continues at coordinate 2,331 of JBDHUS010000027.1, forward strand.
AAATTTATTATAGTTTTGTCTCATTTAGTAAAAGCTATAACTCCTGAGGAAGGTAAAGTAAAAGTTTGTATTTTAGACGAAATTAACTCAGCTATGCCAGGAGTATTAATCAAGCTCCACGAAATTCTTGATGCCTATAAGTTTAATAGTACAACTCTTGAATTTCCGGAGCTTGGTGGAATAAAAGTTAAAGTAGATAAAAACAAAGTAAAATTTGTAGGACTAATGAATCCACCTGGAGCAGGCTATCAAGACAGAAATCAGATAGATCCAGCTAATCTTCGTAGATGGGTTTATCATAAATTACCAGATACCTTGCCAAAAGAGACCCTTGAAAATTCTGTAGATCAAATATTTGGTATCGTAAAAAAAGAGGATGCAAAAAAAGAAATTCCAATAATTAATAGTAAAGAGGCTATACCTCTTAGCGAATTTGAAAATATAAAAGGTCTTAAAGAGATAATACCTCAATATTTAGCATTTCATACATCTATTAAGGAAATGGTTGAAAAAAGACAGCTTGGAAATAATCAGCCACAAAGATTTACTTTTGATGATCGTGAAGAACCGAGAAGAGTTCAAAATTATATATCTAAGTTTTATAGTGGAGATATATCAGAGACAATGCAAGAAGCTCTAAGATATTTTTATTTAGGTAAGATTATGGATGAACAAGATAAGAAAAAAGTAGAAGAGATGGTTAGAAAAGTAGCGTATATTGAAACCCATGATAAAAATAGGCATGGATTAGGAAGTAAGGAAGAAAATAAAAAGGAAACTCAAGAAACAGGAATGTCTTCCGGTGACATAGAATCTCTAAAATCCTCTGGACTTCTCGACGAATCGTTTGAAGGTAAACCAATTCACAATCTTGAATTAAAAGATCTTACAAAAGATGAAGCTTTAAAAGCTTATAAAGAAAGTGGTGGGTCAACTTGGATTTGGGATAAATTAGAAGAAAAAATGCCTTACACTACTCCGTCACCTAAAAACCTAGAAGTAGCTATAATTTCATTTGGAGAAAACATATCATCAGAAGACGCTATTGAAAAAATGGATAAACAAGGCTTTAGAGCAATGACTTATGAAGAGATAATTCAATTTGCAATCGCTAATCCTGAATATCAAAAGAAAAATACTTTAGTTGCTCTAGGATCTAAACACGTCCTCGGCGGCAGTGTGCGGGTTCCGGTCGTGCGCTGGAATGGTGACGATCGCGACTTGGGCGCCGGCGCTTGGGCTATCGGTTGGATTGATGAGTATCGTTTCCTTTTCGTTCGCAAGTAGTACTTTGACTCTAGACACTTTGAATAATTTTGACTTTTGATTTTTGAACTTTGATTCGAAAAAAGATGGTAAAATATTTATGAGAGTAGATAATGAGTGTATGGATTTATTTTGTAAATAATTTTATACAACATCGAAATCAGTAAACTGTATAAGAGAGGTAAAAAGGTGTTATTATGTAATATTTTTTTACGAGTTTATACTTTTATCTTTTCAAAAAAGAGAATTACTTGGTGTATATATGTAAGCATTGTTATGCAAATAATATACAAAATATTGTTGTGACAGTATTTGGTGGTTTGGTGGCATATATACGAAACGTCCTCGACGGCAATATGCAGGTTCCGATCGTGAACTGGAATGGTGACAATCGCAACTTGAACGCCAACAATTGGGATGACGATTGGAATGATAAGTATCGTTTCCTTTTCGTTCGCAAATCATTATCTTTCTCTCGTAA
>JBDHUS010000028.1:0-4070 GCA_039809325.1 Minisyncoccia bacterium
AGCTTTTAGAATTTGGATTGATAAAGTAAAGTAAAAGAAAAAGTAAAATAATACTTTGATTTTTATAAAAAATTATATCAATATTGATATAATTTTTTATTTTTTTTATTGTAAATTATTAAGGAAATCTGTAGAAAGATTATTAAATAATATATGTATTTTCCTACCTGAAATTTATTTGGGGTATTTTTAAAAATAAAAAAATTAAACATAGTACCTGATCTATTTATATTTGTATTATTACCAATATTAAAGCCATCTGTATTGAGTCCAGAGAATAAAGTTCCTGTAACATTATCTGCCGTTGCAGAAAAAGCTATATAAGTGTATCTAGTGTTAGCTAAGTTTACATCAGGATTTACTTCCACAGTTAAGCCATCAGTATCTAATGTTAGTTGTGCTTCTGTATTATTTGCGGTAGCATTTCCCCAGTAGGAATATACTCGGACTGGCATATCTATTGTTTTCCAAATTGCTGACCCGGCATTTGTATCTGCTTTTATAATTATCATCTGTGGAGAAAACCCAAAACCTGTAATGGATAAAGTGTTACCAGTACCAAGATAGTATCCTGTTTTTATATGTAAATCTGTTTGTGAAGCAGCTTTATTTATTTTAAGAAATGTTAATACACCAGTATATCCAATAGACATTGAAAATATTAGCCAAGTTAATAAAAGTATTCTAAATATACGAAATCTAGGGTGTTTAGCAACTATCTCTACTTTATTTGTAAAGTTAGGATATTTATTTTTAGTATAAGATAAAACTTATCTTTTTTTATTAAAGAATCTTTTTTAATATAATTTGTATTATTTGAAATAATATCATTACTTTTTTTATAGACAGATTTAAAATGGCTAAAAATCTCATTTTGAATAGAAGTATTTTTATTATTTTCTGTTCGCATAAATATTAATAATTAGCACTATAGTTTATCTATATATTATAATAGCAGATTATTTTAATTTTCTTTTAAAATATTTGGTAATTCGGATTCTATTTTTTCTATTTTATTCTTTATTTTTAATAACTCTTCATTTACAAAATCTCTTATATCTTTAATTCTTACTTTTTCACCTTTATTTCTTTTAGATTTTATATAAATATAAGTTAAGCGTAATCTTAATAATAGTCCTCTATAAATCGGTTGCATATATTTATATTATTAATAATATTTTATCATAATATTGTAATATTTTATTTGTGTTTATGTATTTTTTTAAAATCATTTTTTAATTTATATGATTTAAAAATTTTAATATTTAAAGATATATAAAATATATATATAGAAATTATTATGGAAGCCAAAATATCATAAATATCATGCACTTCAAGATAAAGTCTTGCAGAAATTATAAGCACAAGCCATAAAAAGCCGATTGATTTTAATAAAATCCTATGGGATTTATTATTATCAAATTTTGCAATATAAAATAAAATTAGAGAAGTAGTCATGGCAGCTGCAGTATGCCCAGAAGGAAAGGCATAGCTATTTTCTACAACTAATGCAAACACATTTCTTGGTTTTTCTACTATAAATTTTAATATAATAACTATTCCCATGGTTATGAGATAATTAAATAATATAAATAAAGAAATTCTTTTTTCTCTTTTATAGAAAAATACTAGTAAACATATTATTATACTAGCTATAAGCATTATTTTCTCTCCTCCTAATATGGATATAAAATTAAAGAAACTAAAAAAAGACATATTTACATTTTTTATTTTAAAAAAGTATTTAAGATGTTATTATTATAGCATCTTAGAATTAAAATAATAAGTAATTATAATAAATTATCATAAAATTATGACCTTAAATAAAAAGAATAATATTTTGCCAGATTTTTCAAGTATTGCAAAAATACAAAAATATAAAGAGAGAGATTTTAATAATTTATTAGATAATTTTATAAAACATAAAAAAGAAATTTATAGTAAAATAAAATCTATTAAAAAAGAAAATAGAAATTTTGAAAATACTATTTTAGAATTAGAAAATTCTGGAAATGATTTTACAAACACTTTTTATCAAATAGGAGTTTATTCTATTACTCATAAAGATAAAATTTTTAGAGATAATGCAAATAATTTTCAAAAATCTCTTGGAGAAAAGATTACAGATATAGAATACGACAAAGATATATATATATCTTTTATGGAGTATTATGAAGGAAGTTATAAAAAAGAAAAGAAATATTTAGATAAAAATTTTGGAGAAGGAAGCATAAAGCTTGTAGAAGATAATTATAAAGAATATAAAAGAATGGGTTTTGATTTACCGAAAGTAAAACAAGAAAGACTAAAGAAAATAATAAAAGAAATTTCAAAATTATCTATTGATTTTTCAAAAAATATAGATGAGTATAGAGATTTTATTTTATGTAATGAAGAAGATATAAAAGGTCTTCCAGAGAATTTTATAAATACTCTTGAAAAAGTAGAAGGTAAATATAAAATTACACTCGACTATCCAATTATCGGTCCATTTTTGAAATATGCAGATAGTAGAGAAAAAAGAAAAGAGATAATGGATAAAAATTATAGAAAAGGTGGGGAGGAAAATTTAAAAATCCTTTCAGAAATAATAAAGCTTCGTAATGAAAAAACAAAAATTTTAGGATATAAAAATTTTGTTGATTTTAATCTTGAAAACAGAATGGCTAAAAATGAAAAAGGGGCAAGACATTTTGTAGAGTCGTTAATTAAAAAATTAACTTCAAAATCTAAAAAAGATTTAGAAGAATTAAATATTTTTGCTAAAAATCATTTAAAAGAGTATAAAGATATAAAGAGTATAGATTATTTTGATATAACATACATAGCAAATAAATTAAAAGAATATAAATATAAATATGATAGCTCAAAATTAAAAGAATATTTTGAATTAGAGCATACTTTGAAAACTATATTCTATATATTTGGTGAATTATTTTCTTTTAATGTTAAAGAGATTGAAGATAAAGAAATCAGAAAAATTGGAGTAGATAAAGATGTGCGAATTTATGAATTTAAAGATAAAAAAAATAAAGAAATTATTTCTTATCTTATTTTAGATCTTTTTCCAAGAGAAGGAAAATATGGCCATGCTTGCTCTGCAGAATTTATAAGTGGTGGAAATATAAATGGAAAAAGAATTGTCCCAGTAAATGAATTGATTTGTAATTTTGGTAAAGCTTCTAAAAAAGCACCTTCTCTTTTAACATTTGGAGAGGTAGAGACTCTTTTTCATGAATTTGGACACGCACTTCATTTTATGTTTACAAAAGCAAAATACCCTTCTCAAGCTGGATATAATGTAGTTTGGGATTTTGTGGAGACGCCAAGCCAAATGCTTGAGAATTTTTTATTTGAAGAAAATAATCTTAAAAAGTTAGCAGTACATTATAAGAGTAAAAAAGCTCTTGATAAAGAAATAATTAAAAAAATAATAGAAAGTAGAAATTTTTTAAAGTCTTTTGATTATTTAAGACAGAATATAATGTCTTTATTTGATTTAAATATACATACAAATAAAATTAAAATTAATTCTAAAAACATATCAAAATATTATATAGATTTGATTAAAAAGTATCAGAATATAGATTTAGATAAGAGTAATATTTTTCCAGCAGGATTTGGACATTTAATGGGCTATGCATCATCATATTATTCATATATGTGGGCACTTGTTTATGCTGATGATTTTTATTCTATTTTTAGAAAAGTTAGAAATAATAAGAATAAATTAAAAGAAATAGGGGAAAGGTATAGAAAAGAAATATTAGAAGTAGGTGGAAGTAGAGATGAAATGATTTCTGTTATAAAATTCTTAAAAAGAAAGCCAAAAAATAAAGCATTTTTAGATAATTTAAAATAAAATAAAAATTTGCTAATATTTATATATTGTGTTATAATAATATAAGTAAACAATATTTATATAAACTAAAAAACTATCAAAATGAGGAGTTCTTTACAAGAAAGAGAAGTAGTATATTCTTTCACATTCACAAATTTTTTTAGAAATCTTCTAAGAGATAAAAAAGGAATAATAAAATTACCTCCTAGAAGTTTTATGAATAAATTTC
>JBDHUS010000029.1:0-3629 GCA_039809325.1 Minisyncoccia bacterium
CATCAAATAAATCCCTCTCCCAATTTGGATTTAAAAATTTTTCTATCTCTTCTTTATTATTTAAATCAAATTTCTTTTTTTCTAAAATATTTTTTTGTAAATCTGTAAGAAACATAATCGTAATAATGATTATAACAGTATTAACATTAATTTAACAAAACTTGCAAATATATTTAATGTGTGCTATATTATATTTAGAATTTAATGGGTTAGTAAGGGTCGCCAGCACTAGTGCTGCGGCCTTTTTTTATTTTTAAAATTTGGAAAATAAAAAACAAAATGCCTCGCGCCTTCGGCGCGGGGCATTTTATCACACCTTAAACTTCTTCTTTATTTCCTCCAACTCCTCCTCGTTTTTCTCTTCCATTTTTTCTTTTCCTTTGTTTGCGAGTTCTATTAATTCTTTCTCTTCTAAACTATTTAATTCTCTCGCTCTTTCAACTAAATACCCTTCATTATTCTTACCTCCCTCGTCTATCACTTCTTCAAATAGCGCATTCAAAATTAGTCCGACTTTTTTTCCTGGCTTTATATTTAGCTCCATCATTATTCTCTCTCCATTTATTTTTAAAGTTTTAAGAGAAACTGGATCGCGTAGCGCCTCATCTATCATACTTTCAAATTTTCGCAGTCTATATGGTTCCTCTTTTTTTGTACCAGATCCTATTCTGTCACAAATTCTAATATTTATTAAATCCCAAATATTTTCTTTATCAACATTTACAATAAGTCTTCTTACACTTGCTAAAGTTATTTCAGCAGTATCAGAGAAAAACATATGCCATCGCACCAAAGTCTCAACTTTATCAATTATTTTTTTTTCAAATTTTAAATCTCCTAATATTTTCTTTACCATTCTTGCTCCTACTACTTCATGACCATAAAATGTATAATCTTTTTTTACTTTATCATATCTTCTAGTCGCTGGTTTACCTATATCATGAAATAATGCAGCTATTCTTGTATCCAAATCATAATTCTTTTCTACTGCATGATTGAGAGATCTTAAAAGGTGTTCAAATACATCATAAGTATGATGACCATTTTGTTCTACTCCGACAGAGTCTGCTAAATCTTTAGATATGTATTTGAGCATTCCAAGCTTTTGTAAAATTATTATAGCTTGCATTGCACCGTTTGAATTTATAATTTTTATAAATTCATCACGAATTCTTTCTTTAGAAATTTTAGAAAGATTATCAGCCAATTTAAACATTGCATTAAATGTTTCCCCATCAATTACAAAATCAAGTTCAGAAGAAAATCTCACAGCTCGCATCATGCGAAGTGCATCTTCATTAAATCTTTTTTCTGCTTCTCCTACTGTATTTATAATTTTATTTTCAATATCTTTTATTCCATTAAAAATATCTATAAAATTATTTTTTATAGGATCATATGCAAAAGCATTCATAGTAAAATCTCTTCTTTCTAAATCCTCTTCTATAGTCTTACCCCATTCTACTTTACTTGGACGACGAAAGTCCTCATATTCACCTTCTTTTCTATAAGTTGTGATTTCAATTATTTTTACATTTTCTATTTCTTGACTTTCTTCATTTAAAATATTTTTTCTAATTTTCACTCCTACTGTTCCAAATATATTTTCATATACAGTATCATCTTCACCAAATATTTTTATTATTTCTTCTGGCATTGCATTAGTCGTAATGTCCCAATCCTTTGGCTCTCTACCAATAATTAAATCCCTAACACATCCACCAACTAAGTAACTATCAAAATTATTTTTAGACAATATTTCACACACCCAAATTACATCTTTTGGAATTTCTGAAATATCTATTTTATTTTCTAAATTATTTTTCATTTTAATTTTACAAATCCATCTCTCCATCAAAATGATCATTTTCTTCATCATTCATTGCGTCTTGTTTAGTTTTGTGAATTGTTCCTTTTTTATGTTCTGGAGATGTATAAATAGTATAGAGTTTTAATTCTGTGTCACCAGTATTTATAATATTATGCTCTGTCCCAGCTGGAATGATCACAATATCATCATCAGCCAAATCTCTTTCTACTCCATTTAAAACTGATTTTGCATTCCCCTTTTCAATTCTTATAAATTGATCAACATGATGAACTTCAGAACCAATCTCTTCATCAACCTGTAAGCTCATAACAACCAACTGCATAAATTTACTTGTAAATAAAACTGTTCTAAAATTCTTGTTTTCTAAAGTATCTTTTTCAATATTTGTTATATATGACATATTTTTAAAATGTTTAATACGTTTATTATATATCAAAACCTTGAATTATTTTTGTGCTTCCGCTAGGATTCGAACCCAGAACAGCGGTTCCGAAGACCGATGTGATATCCATTTCACCACGGAAGCAACAATATTATTTTAACAGATTTTTAATTATTTTTGTGCGGCGTAAGAGAATCGAACTCTTGTCCCCTGCTTGGAAGGCAGGTATTCTACCACTAAACCAACACCGCAATGACACCATTCTATCATAAAATCGTTTTCAAGTAAAATAAAACTTACACCTTATCCCACATACCCTTAAACATTTCTCTTAAGTTTTCCGCCATTACTGAATCATGAATTTCTACTAAATAATGTGGTTTAGTACTAGTTACACAAAAAAATACATAATCACCAAGTACTGCGTGCGTTGCACTAAAATCCTTTGACTTATCCCAATATTTTATCTGCCGACGCTCATTGTCATTGATATGTTTTGCAAACTCTTCTTCTTTTGGCTTTTGATTTGTAAAAAGCCTTGTCCCATAATCATTTGGATATATTTCCCAGTGAAATTTAAACCAGTCAGGATATGCATCTATAAAACTAACATCTTGAAATCCCCACCAATTTTTATCACCATTTTTAGCACTTTCAATCCAAATAGGTAAATGTTTAAATAAAAAATCCTCTAAATGTCTTTCGTCTATAAATCTAATTTTAGGTACAGAATATTTTTTAGATTTAGGTAATGAAGCCAATTCTTTAATAGCTTCTTCTATTATGACTTTCTTTTTATTTAGAGATTCTTCTTCCATCTTATATAAATTACGAAGTTCGTGTACTGGTGTTGCTATGTAATATCTATTTGATCCACCTAAATCTTCATGAACTACACCTTTGTTTATAAGTTCCTTTGAGACACTATATACTGTTGTTCTATTGATTTTAGTAATTCTAGAAACTGCCGCAGCTGATGATTTACCATTTTCCAATATACATAAATACACTGAAATTTCTTTCTCACTAAAACCTAATTGTCCTAAATATTGATTTAACATGTTTAAATTATAGCATGTCGTTGGAGATTTATCAACAGTTTTTTATCTTTGTTTTTCAAGGTTTAAATAGGTATTTACAAAATTTTATTTGATTGTATATTGACAAGCATTTACAAATCTGCTATACTGTGTTCAGATAAATAAATTGTTCATTTAAAAATATAGATATGAAAACAAAAAAATTCATAATAATTGAAGAAAACTACAAACTCAGTAAAGAGGAATTTACTAAAATTCTCACTTCTGCTCTTAAATTGAGAGGTAATACAGACCGATTATGCTTTTGCTGTGACCTACCTAGTTGGAGAGAAAGTAGAGCGATTCAGGCATTGCTTGTTTATCAAAACAGAGGCAA
>JBDHUS010000030.1:0-3201 GCA_039809325.1 Minisyncoccia bacterium
AGGAATCGAAAAGATTATTTTCATAATTGGCGGAGCTTACGGAGTGGGGGAGGAGGTAAAAGAAAAGGCTAATCTAATTTTAGGATTATCAAAATTAGTATTTCCACATCAATTAGTCCGTGCAATAGTCGTAGAGCAAATATATAGATGTATTTCCATTTTAAAAAATGGAAAGTATCATCATGAGTAAATATGAAAATTTATTTTAAAGGAAAAATTCCAGTTATTGTATCTCCTATCTTTTCAATATTTTGTGCAAAGATATTTGGTGCTCCCATAGGAGCGGTGGCTATATTTCCTTTTATTATTGTTAGAGATAATAAAATATTAAATAATGAAAATTACATTCGTCATGAATCTATACATATATATCAATGTTTTGAAACATTTTTAATTGGTATTTATTTAATCGGTGGACTTCAATATTTGTATGCAAAAATATTCCTGAAGAAAAATAATCAACAAGCTTACTATTATATGGCTCATGAGCAAGAGGCTCATCAAAATGATAGAAATATAAATTATTTAAAAGAAAGAAAATTTGGCTCTTATTATAAATATCTTTTACCAAAAAACAAGAAAAAATTTGTGTATGAAAATGGTGAGAGAAAAATTATAGGCTAGAGATTGGTATTTACAAAATATAGTTCTTGATGTTATTATTACATTTAATATGGCTATATATAAAATACAAAATAATACTACCAATCAATTAAAGTTAAAAGAAAAAGGTTTTGGTAATGAGTTTGGCTTGAGAGATTTCTTTGCTGCCGGTGATAATCTTTTAGATGTGTTTGGAATTCATTTTTTAGAAAAAGAATATCAAATTCCGAGCGGAAGAATTGATACCTTGGGTATTGATGAAGAAGGTTATCCTGTTATTATAGAATATAAATTAAGAGATAATGAAGATATGTTATCACAGGGTCTTTATTATTTAGAGTGGTTGAAAAATAATAAATCTCACTTTAATTTGTTGGTTAAAGATAAGTTGGGTAAAGAAGTTGAGGTTGACTGGGATAGACCTAGGGTAATTTTAATAGCGCAAGGTTTTAGTAAATATTTATTATCGGCAGTTAATACAGTACAAAATGTAGAACTTAAAACATATCATTTGTATGAAGGTGATATTCTACAGATAGAAAATGTTTCTGAAAATAAAATTAAAACTAAAAATAATGATTCTAAAATTCTTAGTATAAACGATAAAGAAAAAAACCACTCTTTTGATTATAAGTATCATACAAGTTTAGTTGGTGAAAAATTATTGGAAAAATTTGAGAGTATCAGGGATATATTATTAGAGCTGCCTGAAGTTGAAGAAATTGCAGAACAAAAGAGTGGTATCACTTACAGATCTACAAAATCTTTTGCTAAATTCGAATTTAGAAAAACATTTATAAGATTATTGGTAAGACAACCCAGATATACTATGGATACAGAAAATTTGGTACGTGATATAACTGGACATAACTGGGGATATTTAGGTGCTATTAATATAACAGAAGATACTAATATTAATAAAATAATTGAAATAGTTAAAGAATCTTATAACTCAACTCTTTAAAATATTTTTGTGGACGATAGAAGATTCGAACTTCTGACATCTACAACGTCAATGTAGCGCTCTACCAACTGAGCTAATCGTCCAATAAAGTGGATTATATCATATACAAAATTTTTTGCATGATATAATTTATATATGTCAAAAATAGCCGAAAAAATAATTCTTATAACCGGTGGTAGTGATGGTCTCGGATTTGCTACCGCAAAAAAGCTTTCCGAAAATCACACAGTCATTATCCTTTCTCCTTCAAAAGAAAAATGTGAAGAAATAAAAAAGTATTATGATATTGATTTTGTTATAGCAGATATTACTAAAGAGAATGAAGTAGAAAAAGCAGTAAACAATGTTATCAAAAAATACGGAAGAATTGATATTTTGATAAATAATGCAGGTATTTGGATAGAAGGAAAATTATCAGAAAATGATCCAGAAAGGATTAAAAAAGTCTTAGAAGTAAATGTGCTCGGTACAATACTTATGACTCAAAAAGTTTTGCCTCATATGAAAAGTTTAAAGAGTGGCAGAATTATAAATATAATTTCCCAGGCTGGTCTTTATGGAAAAGCAGAAAGAGCTCCATATCGTGCTAGCAAATATGCAGTAAAGGGCTTTACTGATTCTATGAGTATAGAGCTTGCTCCACACGGAATATCTGTTTGTGGGTTTTATCCAGACAAAATGAATACAAAATTTTTTGCAAAAGCTGGAAATAAATACAGCACACAAGATTTCATAGATGTGGCTGAATCTGTTCGATGTCTAGAGTTTATAGTAGAAACCCCATTTGAATTAAATATTCCAGAGCTTGGCCTTAAAAAGCTAAATCAATATTAAAAATAAAACCGAAGAATAATTCTTCGGTTTTTGGCAAGCAACCTTAAAGGTCTGAGCAGTCTACACTTTACGGGTGTAATCTCCTTTGGTTTTTGTGGTCTCTTTTGTACGCCCTTATTAAAGGTTTGTAAAAAATTTCATGTACAACTAATACTCCTAAGATGACTACAATAGCTACCGCTATCCAATTTACCAAGTTCATATTCAAACTATTTAAGGGTTAAAAAATAAAAAGAGCGAGTCAAACATTCTATCACAAGGTATTTATTTAGTCAAATTAACCTTAATATATACAAAAGTAGTCTTATTATGTTAAAATAGTGTATTATTTATCTATTATTATAAATTTATTGAAAAGGCTATGCTTAATAGCCTAAAAAACACAAGATTATATGGCATTTTTAAAGAAAATATTTAAGTCTCAAGATGAAAAGTTGATTAAGAAATTGTCTCCTATTGTAGACGAAGTTTTGGCATGGGAGGAGGAATTAAAAAATCTTTCAGATGATGCATTAAAACAAAGAAGTTTGGATCTAAAAAATAAAATACAAGACGAGATAAAAATTGAGACAGGTTTATTGAAAGCTAAAAATCTTGATGAAGTAGAATATAAAAAACAAGACAAAAAAATTATACAAGAAATTCTTGATAATAACCTTGTATTAGCTTTTGCTCTTACAAGAGAAGCAGCAAGAAGGACTCTCGGTATGATGCATTATAAAGTACAGATAATAGGAGGAATAATGATGCATAGAGGATATATTGCAGAAATGAGAACTGGAGAAGGAAAGACTCTTGTG
>JBDHUS010000031.1:0-2937 GCA_039809325.1 Minisyncoccia bacterium
GAGGATGCAATATTTGTAAAAATACTGGATATATTGAAATAATGGGAGCTGGTATGGTTCATCCAAAAGTACTAGAAAATTGCGGAATAGACAGTAGAAAATATACTGGGTTTGCTTTTGGTGGGGGGATAGATAGGATAGCAATGCTAAAGTATGGTCTAGATGATATCAGATTTTTATATAATGGAGATCTAAGGGTGGTTAATCAATTTTAAAAGTATGAAAAAAGGAATAATTTATATATTAACAAATAAATATATGCCAAATATTGTAAAGATTGGTAAAACGGAAAGAGATGATGTTAGACTCCGTATGGATGAATTGTATAGAGGTTCTAATGGTTCAGAATCTGGAGTACCATATCCATTTGATTTATTTTATGCGTGCGAAGTTGATGATGTGGATAAAATAGAAAAAGGTTTACATCGTCTTTTGGATGATTATCGTTTTAATAAGAGTAGAGAATTTTTTACAATAGAACCTTATAAAGTAAAACAAGCTTTAAAAGATTTTAGTTTAGAAATAAAAGAAATTATTTTAGATACTCAGAGTAAAGATAAAGAAGTTTTGGAAGTAATAACAGATGAAGAAAGTAGAGATAGATTACCAAAATTTAATTTTGAAAAAGCAAAAATAAAAGTTGGGTCAAAATTATATTTTGTAGAGGATGAAAATATCGAAGCTGAAGTTTTAGACAAAACTAAAATTAAATGTATTTTTAATAATGAAGAAATAATAGATAATTCTTCAGCTGTTGCAAAAATTATTTTAAATAGGAAAAATCAACCACAAGGTACTTTGTATTGGTTATTTGAAGGTGAAACTTTAAATCAGAGATGGTTAAGATTATTAACAGAAGAATAGTTTATTTTTATAAATTTATGAAATATTTACACAGTTGGCTACAAGAATATATTGAAGAGAAAATTCCAAAAGGGGAAGATTTTGTAAAAGGTATTTCTACTAATGCTTTTGAAGTAGAAGAATATTTTGAAATTAAGAACCCTCTCATTGGGAGAGGGCAGGGTGAGGTCGGAATTGATTTTATTTATGATTTAAATGTACTTCCAAATAGAGCTCACGATGCACTTTCTCATTACTATATGGCGAAAGAGGTTGCTGCTGTATTTAATTTAAAGATGAAAGATTTAAAAATTAATACAGAAGAATATATAAAAGATTTTTCTATTAAAAAATCCAATTCTGATTTTATAAAAATCTCTGACCCAAAATCTTGTAGTAGATTCATGGGAGCAAAAGTTAGTGGAATAAAGGTAAAAGAAAGTCCTGATTTTATAAAATATCGTCTTGAAAGTATTGGACAGAAAAGTATAAATAATATTGTAGACATCACAAATTATGTACAATTTAGCTACAATAAGCCAATGCACGCGTATGATGCTGATCTGGTATCAGAATATTTAGAAGCAAGATTTGCAAAAGCTGGAGAAAAAATGACTACTCTTGATGAAAAAGATCTTGAACTAGATGAAAATACTCTAGTCATCGCAGACTCAAAAAATATACTTGCTCTAGCAGGTATAAAAGGTGGAAAATATTCTGGTATCAGAGAAAATACAGAAAGCGTCATAGTAGAGAGTGCGAATTTTAACCCAGTACTAATAAGAAAAACATCCGGTAAATACAATCTCAAGACAGACGCTAGTAAAAGATTTGAAAATGGTATAGCAGATCAATTAGTAGAGATAGGAATGAGTGAGACTTTGAATATTTTAAAAGAATATGCTGGAGGCGAGAATTTTAAAATAGAGTGGATAGAAGATAACTTTCCAAAACAAAAACTTAGTAGCTGGAAATATAAAGTATCAGTAAGTCTTTTTGAAATAAATAAAGTATTGGGTACAGAATTAAAAGCAGAAGAAGTGAAAAATATTTTTGAGAGATTTAATTTTGAATATAAATATTTAAGTACAAAAGAAAACATAGAAAATAAAATAAAAGATGTAATTGGTAAGCCTTATAAAAATCCAAGTACAATGCGTGAAGACGCTCCAGACTTCTTTTCTTGTTCATCATTGATTTCATATCTTTATGAAGGAGTATTTATGCCAAGTATTTCTATTGATAAATATTTGTTTACTAAGGATTTAGGAAAAGAAATAAAAAATAAATCAGATTTAAAATTTGGAGATTTTATTTTTATAAATACAGGAGAAGTTGTAAATACTGGAATCTATTATGAAGGTATAGAATATCAAAAAGGGGAGAAAGTAGAAGCCGGTATAGATCATTTAGCTATGTATATTGGAGAAGATAAAGTAATTCATTCTTCTTCAAAGCTAGAAAATGGTACAGAAGTTGAATCTCTAGATAAATTTTTAGAAAGAGGTAAATTTGTAGGCTACGGAAGACTTTTAGAAAATATAGAGGAAGAAAGATTCGTAGTGACAGTGCCAGACGAGAGGCTTGATCTAAGAATAAAAGAAGATATTATAGAAGAAGTAGGTAGAGTATATGGCCTTAATAATATTAAAAGTATTTTGCCTATTTTAAACAAAAAATCAAATATAGGATTACCAAATAAAAGATTATATTTTGAAAATAAAATAAAAAATATTTTACTTGAAAATGGATTTAGTGAGGTCATCACATATTCTTTGCAAGATAAAGGAGATATAAAAATATTAAAGTCAGTGGCGCAAGATAAAAACTTTTTAAGGACAAATCTCACTAAAGGTGTAGGGGAAGCAGTACAAAAAAATATTTTTAATATACCACTATTAAATATTGGTGAAATCAAAATATTTGAATTTGGAAATTGCTTTTCTATAGATGAAAAAGGTATAGAAAAAGAATGGAGAAGTCTAGCTATAGCTATAGATGATGGAAAAAAGAATAAAAATTATACAGAGATAAAAAATAAAATCTTAGAAGAAATTAAAAAAGAATTAAATATTTCCGATATTAAATTTGTCG
>JBDHUS010000032.1:0-2931 GCA_039809325.1 Minisyncoccia bacterium
TTTATATTATATAATAATATAATGATGTTTGTCAAGCTTGTAAAACATCATTATCTTCTATATCTGTCCCTTTTTTAGCTCTTTTTTTATGTACTTTTTTATATTCTGTCTCAATATATTTAGTATAAGTACCGTCATTTGCAGCATAATATGTTTCAAGTTCTCCATTTTTTCCTACTCCTAATCTTATTTTAACTTTTCCTAATCCTTTTATATCAAGCTCATCTCCATATATAGCATTCTTACAATCTAAAATGTATTTAATAAGATTACAAACTTGACCGTTGTCTAATACAGCTCTTTCAAAAACAACTCTAGTTCCTTTTAATAAAGGCACATACCCTCTACCTCCTTGGACATTAGCATTCACAACTGTATTATATTTTAATGTGGTAATAAATTCATTTTCTTCTAATTTAAATCCAAAATATTTTATTTCTGGAGTTAATTCTCCTTTAAATCCTTTTTGTATTAGATTTTCTTTTATATGAGCCTCATAATCTTTCATATTATCTATTGGTATACTCCCTGTTTTATTCCAAAAAGGACTTTTATTTCCAACTTGTAATGGTATATAGGCATGAATATTCCATCCATTTTTTTTAATAGCTTTCCATGCTTCTTCCCTAGAATTAAAAACATTTTGTTCCTTAAATTTCTCTTGCCTTTCTGCAACTCTATTTTTATAAATAGAATACAAGTCTCCATTCCCTATCTCAATTGGAGAATTTATTTTAATTAATTTTGATAATTCTAAAAATGCTTCCTTTTCTTCTTCTGTATTAAATACCATAACTCTACCGTCAGGAAGTGGTATAGAAAGATCATTATCTTGATTAATATGATCAAACCTATCAATAATAATAGTATCCTTTTCTTGTGATTTAATACTGCTCTCAGGAGAATTTTTTATAGATATCTCTGTCTTTGGAGTTTTATTATTTAAAAATACATCATCTGCTTTTTTATTTGGATTTTCTTGACCGCTTGCAATAGATGATAATCCTAATGCTCCACCTAATATTGTGGATGTTTTTAGATTGTTTAAAAAATTACTCCAAATACTTTTTGCAGCTTTACCTCTTTTTTCAGATATATTAGTTTTTCCCTCTTTTTCAATATTTGCTTGATTATTTTTTATTCCTCCTTTTTCTAAAGACATATTTTTATAAAATGATTTTAATTAATAAGTTTTATATAAAAATTATATCATAAGAAAAAATAAAAAAAGCAACTGATTTAGATGCTTTTTCTTTATTTTTAATTTCTAGTTCTTCTTTTTTTAATTTTGATAATTTCTTTAGTTCCGTCAGGATTTTCTTTAATAATTTTCCCTTTTCCTTCTGGTAATTGATCTATAAAATCTCTATAATCTACAGTATTAGACTTGTCTATTCTCTGACCTGTTATTGGTATATTAGGATTTTGAGGACCTCTTGGCATAGATTGAGGTTGATTTACATTTCCTTCTACTCTAATATTTCTCAAATCCTCTAAAGTTAATCTGGATTTGCTTGCATCTATTTCATCATTATCTGTATATATTATAGAAATTAATCTTAAATCAACAGGAGTATTTTTTGATCTTGCAAAATTCTCCAACTCTGTCATGGAACGAAACTTTTCTGAAAGTACAGGCCTACCATCTGGATTAATATGATTCCTAGTATACAATCTAAATCCTGCTACTGGTTTTTTTTCTAAAGATATGTCTTTTTTATTTAAATTTTGTCCTGAATCCTCTACTCTTTTTTGATAATCATCATCACCTAAAATTTTTGCCAATTTTTCGACTTCTTTCATAGAATCAAAATATCTAACATCTTTCCCGTTTGGTGCTGTATATCTATACCTTCTTCTACCTAAATTTTCTACATTTTTCCTCTGATTGTCTTCATTGGAAACTGATCCTCCAACACTACCGCTTTTTACTAAACCTGTTTTTTTAATAAAAGCTTCTAACTCTTCTTGAGAATTAAAAGTTTTGGTTCCTCCTGGAAAATTTATTGATATCTCTGTCTTTGGAGTTTTATTATTTAAAAATACATCATCTGCTTTTTTATTTGGATTTTCTTGACCGCTTGCAATAGATGATAATCCTAATGCTCCACCTAATATTGTGGATGTTTTTAGATTGTTTAAAAAATTACTCCAAATACTTTTTGCAGCTTTACCTCTTTTTTCAGATATATTAGTTTTTCCCTCTTTTTCAATATTTGCTTGATTATTTTTTATTCCTCCTTTTTCTAAAGACATATTTTTATAAAATGATTTTAATTAATAAGTTTTATATAAAAATTATATCATAAGAAAAAATAAAAAAAGCAACTCTATGAAAAGTTGCTTTAAAAAGTTAATCCTCTTTTAATATATCCTCATAGGAGGTCTCTGAGGATAAGGATATAGGTATGGATAAGAGGGATGTCCTGTATTATATCCCCCATAAAACGAAACAGAAATCCTTCTCTGCTGTTTTTGTTGAGGGACATATCTTGACCCCACATTCTGTGGGTAAACATATCCTTGTCCATATCCATATTGGCTACTAGGACCACTCGGTATGGTCATTACATACCTTGTAGTACAACTACTAGCCCCCGCTAATACCAAAAATAAAAAAATTTTTTTCATTTTTAAATTGTTTTACTTAACTATATATAGTATATCATACTATATATAGTTGTCAATATTTATACCCTTTCTTAAAGAAAAGTTTTTTATTTGTTGTTTTTAACATATTTGTAAATTGTAGATACAACAAATAAAAACACTCTTCAAATATAAAGATCTGAAGAGTGTAAAGATTTATTCTTCTCGAAAAAGACCTCCGGAGTTTTTTAAAAACTCTTCTTTTTCTTTTTCATTTTTAAATCTAATTGTTCCCCTTGGTTTATTGGGAAACTTTGGATCAGCTGGCAATAAAATGCATAA
>JBDHUS010000033.1:0-2697 GCA_039809325.1 Minisyncoccia bacterium
ATTCATTCATTTCATTCAAATGAAATTGCAGGAACTTCTTTTTTTCATTAGGCTTTTCATATCTTGCAACAAGAGCTATTGACTTTCCTTCACTATCTTTATATGACCAGCAAAAGCGTAAATGGTTTGTTGGAACTAATTTTGGTAATTCTTTCATGCGATTCCCCATTCTCTAATAATTTTTTGGAGAGCATTTAAGAATGATAAAGAATATTTTTGTTGAGTAAAGGCGATGATATCACCGCCTCCACTTCCACAAGAAAAACACTTAAAAGATCCTGTAACTGTATTTACAAAAAAGCTTCCCACCTTTTTATCTGCATGAAAAGGACAAACTCCAGCTTCTTTCCAGTCACTTTTTTCTTTTCCTAATTCTACAAACAATTCTTTATGATAAAAATCTACAGGACAAATTTTCTGTTTTACATTTTCAACAGTGGAATATGAGTTTCTCTTAATCATTTGCTTTTTCTCGCTCCTTGTTCTTCAATCCATTGAACGAATAAGTCGCGACGAATAAGTACTTTTCTGCCAATACGACGAATAGCCTTTGCTAGTCCATTCTTATGGGCTTCCAAAATATAGTAGCGAAGCATAGAAACTGTAAAACAGAAATCTGGATCTTCCGCTAACTGCTTAACTGTGCAGTAAGTATTTAAATTATTTTCTTTCATCATTAACCTCATTAATTGTGTATAAATCTGACCCATATTGATCAGTTCCCCACAGTTTAAGGAATAATAATAAAATATTTCAGTGCCGCCAAAAAAACATGTGTAAAATTCTCTATTAGAGAAAAGAGATTTTTACATTTAAGCTGCTAATTTACAATTATTTGGAAATTTTAATAAAAAGGGAGACTAAACTAAATTTTCTATTATACTTTTTACCCTATAACTATGATTTGTTTGATTAAAAGATAGCATATCTGAAATTGTAGAATGGGATGCACGTATTCCTACAAAAGGATGTGGAAACTGTAAAAAAGCTTCAGGTGTGACTAGTTGTTGATTTGGAAATAAATACTTAGAAGCTTTTTTTACCTCATTTCTTAAATTCTTTTCATCTTCTACATAAGAAAATAATTTTCTATTTTTTCCTCCTCTATTGTCGCCCATTAGTTCGAAAAGCATTCCACATAACCCCTGTGAAATTTCAATTTTTTTATTTTCTTCTTTTCCTTTTAAAATGATAATAGATTGATTTAAATCAACCTGTTGGATTCTTAAATTTAAAATACTATTAATATTTATACCTCTTTCTTTATATCCCCTCTGCTTATAAGTCGCCCATATAATTACCCATAAAATACATGCTATTTCTCCTAGATGTTTTTCTCGTGGATTACGGATAAAATTAATTACAAAATAAAAAATAATTTTTGATGCTGTAATGCGATCAATTGTAAAATCTGACTTTTTTGAGATACAATTTTTTGTATTGATTGGTTTATTAAACAATATATCTGCTATCAGAGTAGGTATCTTATCTCTTATTAAAAGATCCCATTTTAAATCCTTTTTTATTATTTTTTTTAATTCTTCTTTCCATGAATTAATTACTTTATGTGTATTTTTAGACATATTAAAATTTTTATCAGTTAAAACTTTTTTATAAGCTATACAAATTGAATCATTTTCTTTTGGAAAAACTCCTGCTTTAATTGCAGTTTCGAGAGATTTAAAATTTTTATTTTTATTACATTTAAGTAAATTATCATAAAAATTTTTAAAGTATGAAAAAGCATTATTAGTAAGATTTGCTTCTAACTTTATATATTGCTTATCATTTCTATCCATTGCTTCCAATCTACTTTTCATTCTTATCAATTCATTTTCTTCTTCAAACCAATCGAGACAATTTGTTTCCTCTCCAAAATTAGAACAGTGTAATAGAGCTTCATAAAAAGGGTAAATTAGAGTTTTATTTAAAAGCTCATTTCTATGATATAAATTTTGAGTTTGTAATTTTTTAAAATCTTTTTTACCTTTAAATATGGGTTGTAAGAATGAAGATAAAAAATATATTTTTAATAGCTCTCTTTTTAAATTTACCCTAGGCTTAAGAATCTCTAAGCCTTTTAAACATGTAAAAACAGTGTCTTTAAATGGAGAATTTAATAAATATTGATTAATATTTAATGCATAAGGTTCTAATTTTTGAATAGTATATTCTTCAAAACTAAATACCTTTTTAAAGTTAGAATAATTAAAAACATCAATTTCAATAATCAATCTTTTCATAGCTTCGGCTAACTTTTCATGTTTATTTTTTCGCATCATTTTTCCTTATTAAATGTTTGACGACGGAATTGGTTAACTTCTTTGTGTGAGTGATGTCTAAATGAGTATAGCGTTTAGTCATTTGAGGTGAACTATGGCCCATTGCAGTCATTAGTTCCATATTAGATGCTCCTTCTTCTTTATTAGAATAAGTTGCAAAAGTATGTCTTAAATCATGAAATCTAAAGTTAGATATCCCTGCTCGTTTAAGTGCTTCGTCAAAAGCTTTTCGAATACAGATTTGTCCAAAACGTTTCTGGCTAGGAAAAACAAAAGGAATATGAGGATTATGTCTATTAAAATGGTCTTGAAGATAGACTTCTACTTCTTCAGCTATTGGAACAGAACGAGGACGGCCATTTTTTGAGTCTTTAATACAAATTAACTTTTTATCAAAAACAATATCACTCCATTT